>JAUSJG010000009.1 GCA_030647555.1 bacterium
TGTGGATAAGTAACTTGAAATTTTGAAATCAGTTCACTTAACCCTGCTGCGTCGTTATTCAAACAAAACCTTTCTTTAACTTGAAACGATTTTGTCATTAAGACTCCGTCCACTTTTTTCTTTGCTACGTCAAAAGCCAGATAATGCATTAGTTTATCTTAAGGAATAAGAGAGAAAAGAAGAGAGAAGAAAAGAGATGGAGATACACATGCTTCGCGCCCCCTTGGAGTATATTAAATTCAGTAGCCTCGTTGGTTTTAGTGGGCAGTTCCCAAACCTCAAATAGACTGCGAATACACTCCGGAGGCGCCGAGTCTTGATAAGCGAACCGACCGGCTGACCCGGTCTTTCGATGGTCGGACAGCGGTCTCTCCGGAGTGTATTTTAAACTATTCATACTACTAACGATACGAGGTCGGACCTTTTCGCAAAGTCCGACCTTGCGTCCGACCTTACTGTTACACTTTCGCTTCCAGTTTTTCTACACGTCTCTCTAACTGTTTTTGACCAAATTTTCTTTCTTGTTCTTCTTTCTCAACTCTATTAATAAATTTCTCCGTCGTACCAATTAAGGCATCCATTTTTACCGCAAATACTTCTTGTGTCTCCTTAAGATCATTGATTTGTTCACCTAAACCATAAGCAACACCTTCAATCTTTTTATTGAGCTTATCAAAACCCTCCTTCATCTCCTTTTTTGTCGCGAGAGTATCGATTACTTTTTTGGATAATTTAGATTCCTTTTCAATCATTTTTTCAATATATCATTATGGCTCTTTTTTTCCTCTTTTCCAATCAACAAAACATCTAATTTCTTCACAATCTCTTTTTGAGCTGAAAGAATATCCGACTTAAGCTCCGATATGTCTGATCTGAAATCAAACATGTCGGATTTTGCCCTAAGCGATTCAATTCTTTGGCGAAATACCACATCACTTAGGTCATCCTTGGTCGTAAAACAACTAAGTCCCATTTTGATTTCTTCTTTGATAATTTGTCTAACTTTTTCTTCGTTCATGGTTGTATTGTATCATTATTATTTTTTCTCTTCAATTTTACCAATAAATGCAAACTTTTCCGGCGGAATACCATCACATTGACCGGCCAATATTTTTCTCACACCGGTAATCGTGTCTTCACGGTTTACATAGGTCACTTTCGAATCGCCGGCACTGGTATTTTGAAAAATATCGGCAATAGAAATTTTGTCGTATTCCATACTTTTTGAATGGGATTAATAGTGATGAATCTCATTTAAACGTGCCAGCGATCATAATAGTTTCTGCTATGCTAAGGCGACTGACGTAAATAACCTATCCATCTTATGGTAACTGCTCACTGACTATAAATACAATTGGCTTGATTAAGCCAATTTCAAATAATGACATGCTGAAAAAACCATTTTTGTATTGATAAATTTGGCTTATCATAGCCAAGTGTCATATAGTCAGTGAGCAGTTACCATCTTATGCTCACTACATCTCTGACTACAAGCACTGCTCGGTCACTAAATCTCTCACCGTACTTACAGTACGCCTCAAGATTTAGTTCGGTCGCAGTACTCGTATTCTTAAGCGTACTTAAACAGAATATGGACAGTTTATTTACGTCAGTCGCCTAAAGCAAAATTGTTTGGTACAGCAAAACCACCGATGATTAAAACGGCAAAAGCGAAAATTAAAAGTTTAGAATATAATTTCATATCAGTTATTAAATAATTTTTCTACAATATTTTCATAATTTACGCACTCAAACTTAGCACCGGAATACATGGCAACAAAAGCACTTGGCGCAAATACATCACCCTTCCATTTGCATTCAAATGCCAAAATTTTCTTTCCATTATTAAATGACTCAACAAAATCAACTTCGCCAGACTGACGATTGCGCCAAAAATTTATCTGACTTTCGTGATTTTCATACACTCGTGATTTGATTTTCTCAGAAATGAAAAAGTTTTCTAATAAAGCGCCCTTATCTGTTCTAAGCTCAACGGGATCCGTGGCCCCCAGCACTGCATTCCTTACGCCTGTGTCATAAAAATATATTTTGTGTCGTTTATTTATTTCTTTTGTTTTGTTGCCATACAAAGGATTCAAACGAAAAACAATAAAAGATTGCTCTAAAAGATTTATGTAGCTTAAAACCGTACTTTTACTTATTCCAACTTCTTTGGCCAATTCAGGATATGATATTTCACTTCCAACTCGCAATGCCAACAACTTAACCAACTTTTCAAATGCGAAAGAATTACGAATTCCCCCGAATATAAATAAGTCCTTGTATAAATAATCGCTAATTAATTCTTTAACAAGCAAAGCTTTTTCCGCTCGACTCTTAGCGCTCACAACTTGCGGGTACATGCCAAAAATCAAATAACTTTCCAACTCTTTTTTGACTTCTAATACACTCGTGGCAGAAACAACTTCTTTCACCGAAAGAGGATATAAGAAAAATTTACGGTTTCGCCCTGTAAGTGGCTCGCTTAATTTGTTGACCAATTCAAAAGAGCTAGATCCTGTGGCAATTAATTTTACTTTTGGATTATTGTCGGCAATTAATTTTAAAACACTTCCAATATCTTTGATTCTTTGGGCTTCATCTATAACCACAATATCATGACCAGAAATTATCGAAGATAGTTCCTTGCCGGACCGACCTTCAATATTTTGAGCGTCTTTTGGGTCATCGCCCTGCAAATAAAGAGGACTTTTGAATTCTCCCATAATACTTTTTGCTAAAGTAGTCTTACCAACTTGTCTGGCGCCATACAAAACAATTATCGGTTTTTTGCCGAGATTTTCTATTAACTTTTTGCCTATTGTTCTTATGTAATTCATATACTATTGTATACCATATATATACTCAAAACGCAATACATAGTTATCATTTTGAATAAACCTTTTCACTACTTTCTATCATCGATTTTGCCGATAAATGCAAACTTTTCCGGCGGAATACCATCACATTGACCGGCCAATATTTTTCTCACACCGGTAATCGTGTCTTCACGGTTTACATAGGTCACTTTCGAATCGCCGGCCGAAGTATTTTGAAAAATATCTTGGGTCATAAAGTTGCGTAAAATTTCGGCGCGCTTATACAAAATCTGATTTTCCAACGACAATTCTTGTTCACCAACCAGTGAAACGATTCTTTGCAGAGAAGTGGACTTTTCCAACAATTTTTTGGCGGTGATAAAAGCCGTATAATGGTCTTTCCCGACAGTTTTTTCAGAAAGGGCGATGGAAGATGACGCCAAGATATCCACCGCCGGAAAAATACCGTTTTGAAATATCTCACGCGATAAAACAATAATTGTATCGAGGTACGGCAAGATGCTCCGCACGCCGTAATTGGTAATTTCGTCAGAGGGCACAAAAAGCGCCATAAACGAGGTGATACTGCCGTTATGATTGGATGTAAGCCGTTGGTTGAGCGATGCCATTTCCGATGAAAGCGTTGGTTGATAACCGTCTTCCGATGGGATAGTTTTCATCAGGGTGGAAAGTTCATTACCGGCCTGTGCAAAACGATAGATATTATCCATGAAGAAGAAAACATCGCGTTTTTCGCCGTCTCTAAAATGTTCCGCGATCGCCGCGCTGGCATACGCCGTGTGCCACCGAACGGCCGGATTTTCTCCCATCTGCCCGATAATCAAACTTGTCCTCGAAAGTACGCCGGCTTCTTCAAGATGCTGATAAATATCCAGTGCCTCGCGAGAACGTTCGCCAACTGCGCTAAATACGGCCACTTTTCGTTTATCTATATCCTGCTTAATAACCAAGCGATTAATTAATTCGGTGAGAATCACGGTTTTCCCTAATCCCGCACCACCAATAATCGCTGTTTTTCCGCCTTTCAAAACGGGTGTGAAAAAGTCGATTACTTTCATGCCGGTTTCGATTACCTCACCTGTCGTAACAATATCGTTAATCGAAAAATTAGTGGGGGAAATTACCGGGCGTGTTTGCGCCCGAGAAATCGGTTTGTCGGCAAAATCCAAAGGTTGACCAAACAAGGTAAAAGCGCGACCCAAAACTGCTTCCCCGACGGGAATGGAAAACGGTTGCTGTGTATCAATTACTTTCATCCCACGCGTTAAAGTGCCGATCGGTTTTAACATCGAACAAAAAACGGAAGTTTCACTTGCTGAAGAAAGCACGGTTAACTCTAGTGTGGAATCGTCGACACCACGAAGAATATGCGAAATTCGAGGAGCCCGTTCGGCCCATTCCACTTCAATGATTGAACCCTTGATTCCGATGATTGTACCACCAGTTTCGGACATATTTTTATTATAGCATGAATATTTATATTTTTTATTTATTTTGAAAAATCTAGAAAAAATAACTCTTTTAAATCCCAAACTCCAAACCCCAATGTCCAACAAAATCCTAATTATTTAAACCCCAAATTACCCTTTACATTTTCTTATTATTGTTGCCAGGATTAGGTTCAGTTCTTGCGCCTCTTTCCATAATTCCCGCCCTTCTTCTTTAGAAGCTGGATTACTATAGACAATTAACTCTAACCAATACTTTGTTTCTTTTGTTTCTTTCTTTGCGATACATGCTTTGTTGATAAAATCTTTCTTAGAACTCGCTTCATCCGCCTCACAGTAGTTTGCGCCAATACTCGTAGCGGATCTTACTAACTGGTTTATTAACGGTTTTGTTATCGAATTTTCCGGTATCTTTTTTACGAAATCTATAACTTTTTTGCTAAATTTTGTTGTTCTCTCCGCCAAATCGTATTTTTTGGGTTTTAGAGAATTAGGGTTTTGTTGGTCATTGGTCATTGGGGTTTGGAATTTAGTGTTCCCACAACTCTCTTCCCGCCATCGTCTGCCTTTGTTTTTTGGACATTTCTGCATGACGCTCCACGCTTTCCAGTCTCGTCAACAATGCTGTTTGCTTTTCGATGCGCTGACTCGTCTCCTCCATTGCCTTTACCCTGGAGCCCCAAGTAGCCAATTGTCCTTCGTGCACCGATTGGGAAATTAAAGATGCCAAAATTTCCGTGTCAAAAAACCGGCTCACCTCTTCTAGCGTCGGTTCAAAAATAAAAGGTACGACGCCTTTGTTTTTTTCCGTGTCTTGATGCTCCGCCGTCACACCCAACCGTTCTTGAATGGCTTCCTGACGCAACAAACTGGCCATTTTGCCATAAAATACGTGAACATCGGTATATTTATCTACATGGGAAAATATTTTTGTTAAAAGCGAATTATCCAGTATCCGATCGGGAAAACCAAAGTACGTAAATTTTTTCTGCGGATTGGCTGTCACAAAAAGTTGGGCCCCAATTTTGCCTACGATTAAAACATCGCAATCGTTTTGTTTAGTATGGATATAAAAATTACGATAAATTTCGTTAATCAGCGACCCCGATAATCGATTGTCGGCGGATATCAATACCGCTAACGGTTTCTTGTTTTTCGCGACTGTCTTTTTAATGTTTTTTTTCAAAAAGAACGCGCGTCGGTAAGATAAACGCACATCCGCCATTACTTTTTTCATTTCCGCCACAAATAGGCGCGTATTAAGCACCGAGGAGCGCGTTCGTTGAATACGCATCACAGCGATTTCCTCGTACGCGGTAACCAAATTACTTAAATTCGCGACAAAATCTATTTCTTCCAATAGTGAACGATTAGGCATCGCGTAACCCCAAATTAAGCCTTACCGCTTAACGCGAAAAGGACGTCCTTTTGTCCGGCCAAAGCTTTCTCGAATTCTTTGAAATCCGTAATCATCGCGATTTTTCTGAACGTTTGCCGATAATTTTCTTTTTCATAATAAAGCGCGGAATAGCGATCACGGAAGGCACCGACGATATTTTCAGGCAGAACGTCTTTCATCCAACCGGCCAGAAGCATTCCCGAAATGACAATTTGAACGGAATAAGGCACACGAGTATTGGTGGATTGCGAAAACAACGCGAAAAATTGCTCCCCTTGACGCATTGTTTCTTGCGCCATTTCTCCCAGTTCAGCGCCAAAATTTGTGTAACGAGAAGTAATCGCGTATTGCGTGAGAATGGCAATAATCCTACGACGCACATCTCGTTGCGTTTCCGTCTGCACTTTTCCACCAACACGCGAAACAGATAGAGAATAGTCGATGGCCGGTCGTCGCCCGGAATTAAAAATCCGCGAATCAAAAAGTATATGACCATCCGTCATACTGATTAAATTACTGATAATCGTGCTGGTAACGCGATTGTCCACCGTTTCCGCCGCCGCCAAACAAGTAATCGAAGCTGTTTTCCCGTCCTTTGTTTTAAAATTACCGGCACGTTCCAAAAGTCGCGCGTGCGTGTAGAACATATCGCCAGGATAAGACTCGTTGCCGGGAAAACGCTTGGCCAACAATGAAAATTCACGATAAAAATGCGCGTGCGTAGAAAGATCGTCCAAAATAACCAAAACATCCCGCCCCTGATCGCGAAAATATTCGGCAATGGTCATGGCCGTAAAAGGCGCGAGATAAATAAGTCCCGGCGCCTCGTGCGACGCACTGACGACAAATACCAGATTTTCTTTTTTTACTTGCGTCGCAAAAAAATCGGTCATCTGTCGCAAATCAGCCCACCGTTTGCCAACCGCCGCGAAAACAACAATGGTATTTTGTTCCGTCTGCGCTTTGACAAGTTGCAATAAAAGCGATGTCTTGCCGGTTTTACGGTCACCAATCACCACCGAGCGCTGACCGAACGTTAGCGGTAAAAGCAAATCGACAATCGCGATATTGGAAATTAATTGCTTGGTTATTTTGCTTCTCTCGATAATTGTAGGCGGTAATTGTTCTATTTCTCGCGTCTCTTCGTGCTTTATCGTGTGAGCGGAATCCAGCAACTCACCCAACGCGTTAACACTTGACCCCAACAAAGCCGAGCCAACCGCGACAGAAATTTTTTCGCCGGTTCGCGCCACTTTACAACGAATCGGCACCGGCTCTTGGTCTAAAAGAAGAATTTCCACCTTATTGCGTTCTAATCCCATCACAAACCCGGTTTGTTCTGTATCAAAAATAACCTTTTCATTAATTTGCGCGTGTGGCAACCCTTCCACAATCACTAGGGGGTGATGCACCTCTACGGCAACGCCGTATTCCGAATTTTTTTCGATGTATTTTTGAAAATTTTGTAACATATTAATTACCAAGCCCTAAGCGGCAATAATAATAAACGCTATAATCGCCCCCGCGCCAATAATCAAAATAGTCATACCCACGTTAAAAATTACAGCCATCAAAATATATCGACGCGCAAGTGGGTTTCTGCCTATGGCCGTAATACCATTATTAGCCATTTTTCCAAAAGTGATGAAACCCAAAACCAAAGAAAATATCAAACAAATCGCCGCCACGAAATACCGAAAGAATTTACTCGGTTCGCGCAAGGAGGCCAGCGACATTGCGTTCGCCACCGAAACAAGCGTCGCGTTAACTTGCCCGCCAAACGAAAGCAATCTTTTATCGATTGTCTGTGGACGAATGTTCGCGCGAATTAGACCGACATCATCGGGATTCTTGGGAAAATAATTTTCCAACGCCATCGCGATTACGGCACCGCTGTCAATTTTCATCCCAACTCCCTTAATCGTCGAGCCGGTAATATAATCACCCTTAGCGATAGCACCCCCCTGACCATTTACCATCACCATTCCTTCACCACTACTGATTACAGGGACGGCGTTGGTTGCGCCACTTAGATTAAACGCGGCGGCCGGATTTTCGGCCACAACGCCAAACAACCCTATCGCATTTTCCTTTGTCGAAAAATAGTATTTTTCGTTAATAAAAGAGACGATCATTCCATTTTTATCTCCTTGTTCTTCGAGGGGCACATAGTTAGCAATACTATTGCCACCATACTGCGCGAAAAGTACGGCCGGGACAAAACATATCGCTCCAATAATAATAATTTTTATTAAATTGAACAGCGTCCGCGCATGATTCATTGGATTATTATAGCACAAACCGGATCGATCTTTGTTCTTATACCGACCCTACAAGAATACGAACATTATTGTTCTGACAGTGCAAAACAGCCTTTTTGATTGGAATCTCTATTTTCACCTTGTCGTGTTCCGTCCTGCTTATTTCTAAAGTATCGTCTATCAGCGCGATAAACCCTGCGTGCCCGGGCACAATAGAAAAAGGCCCCAATTTATTACTGGACGCGACAGACCAGGCCTGATCGTCAAACATCACCTGTGTTGCCGATAAAACCTTTACGGTAAGAAAGTTTTGCAAATTTTGCTCCGACTTGTTTTTTCGCGCCATTTTATTATTACGAAGTCTCAACCTCAACCGCAATCTTTTTTTTCAACGAATAATCATAGATTTTTCCACCCAGTGCAATCAGTGCCCCACCCCCCACCGAATCATCCACTTTTATCTCTAAAATTACCTTCAAAATATTTTGAGATTTAAACCAATTCACCACTCGTTCATGTGCCGCCTTAGACATTTGCCTGGCAACTGTTATCTCACAACGCTCATAGCCCTCCAGATATTTAATCACCAAATCAATTTCTTTTTGGAAATCATCATGCTGGTTAACAAAAAAATCATACCAATTTTCGAACTCGTTTTGCGGAATATGCTTCATCAAGAGATCGTTGGCTTGCGCGGACGAAAATTCGAGTTTTCCCTTTTTTGTCTGATGAAAAATTTCATCTTTTATATCATTTAGACGCGTCCGCCAATCGCGTGCTTCGGCATAAGTCATTACTCCGGGAAAAATACTTTTTTTCATCTTGTTTGAGTTGTATTACTGGGCATCCCAGTACCTATTTTGCCACATTCCAAACACCAACATTCTTTGCCTCCTGCAGAGCACTCATTAATAAATCTTCATGATCTTTCAGATCGATTGAGCGTCCGGCCGCTTTAGCCACAATTTCCGGTAATCTTCCGGAGATATTTTTGGCCAACATCGTAAAATATTCTTTTTCCAATTTTTCAGTGCTTTTCTTTATTTCTTCCTTGACGTTTTCTTGTTCTTTTACCGTCTCTCTTTGAATGACTATCAATTGCTTGCTAAGTGTATCGGCAAGCTGATCCAAATTCGCCTTCACCCGATCCTCGACACGCGTCGCGCTCTTTTCCGCCAAATCAACGTAATATTTCTCCGCCTTTTCCATAAAACTATCGCTCTTCTTAGAAATTTCTAACATTTTATTCTTCAAAACGACATTAAACTCTTCCTCGACACGTCCCCGAAAAAGTTCCGCTTCTTTGATTATCGATGCGGATTTATCCACCGCGTCTCCAATTAGACGCTTAGCGTGTCTTTGTGCAACCTCCAACTCAATCGCGTCCTTATCTTCTTGGGAATATTTATTGAACATCGTTGTTTTGTTAATCTTATGATCATAATAATAGCATAAATTTATTCACTTGCCTCTTTTTGCACATTTTAAACTATAAATCCCAATGACCAAATCCCAAATCCCAACAAATTCCCAATTATCAAAATCCTAAAATCGCGTTTTGGTCATTGTAATTTTTTTGAGTTTTGTTGGACATTGGGGTTTGGGTTTTGGGATTTTAGGGGACCTCTATCTCAATCCGAATGTTTTTCTTGAATCCCGGGACCCGCTTCACCCAAAACGGGCTTAGTTTTACCGACACATCTTTTACCCCCGCGATACCGCGCAAATAGGTTTGCGCGCCGTCTAATGTCCGCGCCACTAAATCTTTTTTAATAATGCCTAAATCAAAATTGTTTTGTACGGAATTTTGGACGGAATAGTTAAAACTAACGGTATTTTCCTTCCAATCGATTTTGTTGATTGTCAGATCTAAAACATCCAGTTTTTTGCTTAATACCTTACCTTCAGTCACACGTTTACCCACAGTTCTATTAACCAATTCCGTCACGTCATTCTGTTTAAACACAAAATACTTTGATTTAGCTTTGCCCTTAAGATGGAATTCGGCAATTTGCGCGCCAATAGATTCAACCGCCGAGAGATCGGATAAATCAAATTGTAAAAACCGATCATCGCGCACCACATCGGACGCAAGCGAATCTTCCAATGTCTTTTTAAGCTTATCTTGTTTTTCCGCCAAAAATTGTTTCTTGGCATTTTCGAAATCATTTTTACTCAACGCGGGAACGGTTTTGTCTGTTCCGCCCATCAGCGGTGCAACCACTTCGGCATACAAAATAGCTTGATCCGTATCCGGCAACGCGACAAAATACAATTTACCGCTCTGTAAATTACCGACTATGCCACCTTGGTCAGCTGTGATTTTTACCGAAACTGAACTATGTGACGCGACTACTGCCGACTCATCCATTGTAAACACTATGTTCTCTGCACCCTTAAGTCGACTCTTTCCTTTAATTTTTTGTTCTGTAACAGTTCTATTGACAATCGTAACTTGTCCGTGCGCTTTTTCTCCTTGTTGCAAGACACCTTTTACAGGAAAAGTCCCGCTAACCACCTCTTCATAATTCAATACTTGTGCCGGAACAATCCCTTTTTCCGCATCAACATTTAATGCCGAAACAGTGGCAGTAAGCGCCAAATTCATACTAATTGGTTCAATTTCAGGAATTATTTTTATATCCGCGCGCGGCAAAATAAAAAATATCCCGCCCGCCAAGAGAATGCCCGCGAAAAAAGAAAAGAAAACCGCGATTCTTTTCCCTGAGTCCCCTAGTTTTATTTTCGGCAAATCACGAAAAACCGGACGCGTTTCTTTAACCTGTTTTACAACCGCGACAGGCACAACCCTTGCGACACCTTCTCTCTCGTGATCATTTTTCAACACTTTCAACGCCGGTTTTTTATTTTCTTCGATACGTTCACTGTGACGTATATTTTGTTTTTCCGAAAAAGAAAAGGCGACTTTCTTTTCAAATTCACCCGCCGCCGACACCAAAGTGCGACGCAATGAACCGTCTTTTAACAAAAGATTATTTTCCGTAATATCCAACAACAATTCTGTTCCTTGTGCCTCTCTGATTCTTTCCAAAAGAGACGCCAAAGTATCGTCCGCTGTCACGCGATATTCGGAACGAGTTGATTTTTCTTCTTCAGAATCAGACATACTTTATATTAATAATCCACCCTCGCCCCGCTCTTCAGAGCGAGGCTCGCCCAGATGGGCGGCCTCCTTTATCAAAAGGAGGGAAACGCCGGCGATTCCTCCCTTTATCAAAGTGGCGCGGCGGGTTCCCCGAGAACACTCAATGAGTGTTCGAGAGGGTGCCAGCGCGGGAGGGATTACCCCATTAAACCGCATGTTGCAAGGCCCTTACCGAAGTTACTGTTTTTTGACTCATATTTTCGCGCGTAATTTGTTTCAGTGCCACTCGCAAAGACGACCGCATACCCAATAAATCATCGTCTTGCATGAGTGCCGTCACTTTTACCGGAAGATGCGACCAGCGCATCAATAATTGCGGACGACAATAAAGCTGTGCGATCATCTTGGGAAAAAGTCCTGTAACTAGTAATTTCTGTGGTCGTTCCGAAAGTGGAATATTATCCATCCCCACGGAAAACATGCCCGCCCAGAGCGGCAATAATTGACGCATCAAACGTAATGTCACTTTTTGATTATCTTCCGACAATTTACCTTCGAGACAATTTCTCATTAACACTTCCGCTTCGCTACCCGAACAATCCAAACTTTTCCCTAAATGATCACGTATTACTCCCACCCCGCAATTTAGCGCCCGCAGATATTTCAACTGATTATTTTGCCGAACGGCGATTGTGGATAAATCATCTTCCGTGTGTAAAATTGCTTCCGGTTCCGCGTTGCAACCCACCTCTTGACTCAAAACCACCGGCATAACGAATTGATTATGTCCCAATTCTATTCTTTCACCTTCGTTTTTTGAAAATCGCGGAACGCACGTATGAAACAAAGTGGCTTCAACTTCTTCGGTAGTTTCCCGCCATTTTTCAACGGTCACGGCAAAATTACCAATTTCTTCAAGCGAACAACCAAAATAATGCGCGGCCTCTTCCCGCACCAAATCCGCCGTCTTCCATTTTATGCGATGCATCGCCTCACGCGTATCCAAAATCACGGGGTGACCGGCCTCATATCTCGGCAAATCAACCGATACTGAAGCACCCAACAATAACGGTGACGGTTTAGTATAATAAATTATATCACTTTCTTGACAATTTAATTTTTCCTGTAGCAATTGTTCCAAGCGGTCGCTATTTTCCACGGAAAAAGTAGCCTCACCTTGTATTCTAATGGCGCGCGCTTCTTTGTCGCGAAATCCCCTTATGACATAAAAACTGTCACCACGCACAGCAATCACTACAGTGCTAGCATTTTTTTGTGTATCTTCTTTCCTCCAGAAAGCCATAATTTGTATACATTGTAGCACAAAAGAATACACAAGAATAATTATTCTATTGAGACCTTTCGCCACTTATCAACACCCAAAATTTTTAATTTGAAATTTGAAATTTTTAATCAATTTGAAATAAATTAATATCTTAATTTGAAAAACGCATTTTTTATTTATTTCAAATTTGTATCTTTTCCTGCCCCGCGTAGCTTTACCACGCCACGCCATAGCTTCATGCGGAGGGTGGGCGAAGTGGGGAAATTGATTTCAAATTAAAAATTTCAAATTTCAAATTGGGAGCTCAAATTTGGAAATATTCATACAACAAAAACAGCTCTACAGCCCCACCGTCGCCTTGATTCTCCTTATCCCCGCTGAAACCGCTTCTTCTTTTATGATTTTAAAACTTATCAATTCGCTCGTATTTTCGACATGCGGGCCACCGCAAATTTCTTTGGAAAAATCACCCATTGAGTAAACACTTACTTGGTCGCCGTATTTTTCCGTAAAAAATCCTAACGCACCCGATTCTTTTGCTCTGTCCGGCGTCATAATTTCTTTTGTCACCGGCAACGCCCGTTTAATTTGTTCATTCACCATATCTTCTACTTGTTTAACCTGTTCAGGTGTCATTTTTGTCGGATGTGAAAAATCAAACCGTAAACGTTCCGCTGTAATATTTGATCCCTTTTGCCCAACATGTTCACCTAAAACCTTCCGCAAAGACGCGTGTAAAAGATGTGTTGCAGTGTGCAGTTTGGTAGTTTGCACGGATTGATCTGCTAATCCCCCGGCAAATTTTTTATCGGTGCCCAAGCGTGACAAATCCTGATGTTTCTCAAATTCTTTTTTAAATTCCTCTTCTGAAAAAACAATAATATTTTCCTGACACAATTCACGCATCACCTCAATGGGAAAACCAAACGATTGATAAAAATAAAACGCCTCTTCGCCATTCAAACTTTTTTTATTCTCCTCAATAACCCGTTTACTAAATTCCCTTAGTCCGCTTTTCAGGGTCTTGCGGAATTTTTCCTCTTCTTCCTGAATCGCTTGCGAAATTTGTCCCAATTGTTCAGTGAGTATGGGCCGGATATTGGAATAACAGTCGACAACAACTTTCGCCGTCTTGGAAAGAATTCCCTCTTGAATACCAAGTAAATCGGCGTGCCGAACCATACGGCGAATCAATCGGCGTAAAACATAACCACGATCGGTATTCGAAGGCAAAATTCCATTACTCAACAAAAACACTACGGCCCGCATGTGGTCAGCAATCACCCGAAATGATTTTTTTGCTTCGATACTATCAACGTATTTTTTGTCACTTTTATTCTCTAGGATTTCTATTATCGCCCATAAATTATCAACGCTCACAAAAACATCCGGATTATCATTTATGGCCGCTAAAATTCTTTCGATACTGCCACCAAAATCGACATTCTGTTGGACCAATCTTAAAAAGCTTCCGTCTACTTCTTTTTTGTACTGCATAAAGACTGAGTTCCCGATTTCCATATATCGCCCGCAATCACAGTTGGGATGACAAAACTTGCCATATTTAGGATCGTGTTCAATTTCAGGAAATTCAAAAAATATCTCAGAATCCGGTCCACCGGGTTCACCGGGAGGCATTGCGTCCGGCACTCCAGACCTGCTCCACCAATTCTTTTTCACACCGTAGTAAAAAATTCGACCACCTTGCATACCCACTTCGGCTGCGCGTTCTTCTGTATCCAAATCAACCTGTTTGGCTTCAATTCCTTTTTCCGCAAAAAGTTTTTGCCACAAACCGGTTGCAATTTCATCTTTAGGGATTCCCTTACTACTATCGCCAAAAAAGGTCGTGACATAAATTCGTTTTGGATCCAATTGCACTTCTTCGGTCAAAAATTTGAACAACCAAGAAATTTGTTCTTCTTTAAAGTAATCTCCAAACGACCAATTTCCCAACATTTCAAAAAAGGTGGTGTGACGATTATCGCCCACTTCTTCGATATCAGTGACGCGAAAACATTGTTGCGAATCAACCAACTTTGTTCCGGCTGGGTGTTTTTCGCCCAAGAGATAGGGAACCAGCGGTTGCATGCCCGACCCCGTAAAAAGGGTCGATGGGTCGTTTTCGGGAATCAAAGCGGAAGAGGGAATCACTGCATGTCCTTTTGCTTGATAAAACTCCAGATATTTTTTTCTTAATTCATTGCTTGAAAAGTTTTTACTCATAACTTGATCATTAGACCAGGGTCCGACCATGGACTGGCCTGTCCAGGGTCGGACCCTGGTTGGCCAATTATATAAATATTAATTATTCC
>JAUSJG010000010.1 GCA_030647555.1 bacterium
CGGACCAAAATAATAATTAATACAAACAAAAAAATCACTTTAATTAACCACGCTTATTTTTTAATAATTTTTTAATTTTAACACAACCAATTAACCCGGGTTGAACCTTGGAAAAGCTTGTCCACGGTTCAACCCTGGTCTGATTCCGTTGACAGAAATATAAATTCCTGTAAACTCGGACCATTATAGTACGAGTAATAAAAATGCTATCACTTTCTAAGAAAACCGATTACGCGCTTTTGGTACTTACTACATTGGCGCAAAAACCAAAGGATTATGTTTCTTTGCGAGAATTGGCGGTGCGGAAAAATATGCCCTATCGTTTTTTGGCGCAGGTTGCGCGCGCGCTTGTTCATGATGGATTGATTATCAGTCGCGAGGGTTCCGGTGGCGGTTACCGCCTAAAAAAGTCAGCAAAGAAAATTAGCGTCAGCGATGTGGTTACCGCCATTGAGGGCGGTGTTGCACTGGCGTCATGTCTTTCACACAGTGAAACGGAATGCGAGTTGGCGGTTAATTGTCCGTTAAAAAAAGGCATGCCATCGATTCAACGGATGGTTTTAAAAACGCTTACTAAAAAGACGGTGGCAGATTTGTTAGCCGCGAATTAGATGTTGACTAAAAAATCCAAACCCTTTCAATTGGATCGCTCCAACTACGACAAAATAAATCGCGGTAAATTGGCATACAAAACATCCGCCGGGCTTACTGCAGAAACCGTGAGAAAGATTTCTAAACGTAAGGAAGAACCTGCTTGGCTTTTGGAGAAACGTTTGCAAGCACTGAAGATCTCTAAAAAACTAAAGATGCCGAAATGGGCACCTTCGACTGATGCGCTTGATTTAAACAAAATAACTTTTTACGCGGAGGCGGATCACAAGGAAGCGACTAATTGGGAAGATGTGCCAAAAGAAATTCGCAGTACGTTTGAAAGACTGGGAATTCCCGAAGCGGAACGAACCGTCTTGGCGGGGACCGGCGCGCAATACGAATCGCTGATGGCCTATCACAAGTTAAAAGAAGAATGGGAAAAACAAGGCGTGATATTTGAAAATTTCGATACGGCGGTTAAAAAACATCCGGAAATGGTGCGTGAATATTTTATGACAAAATGTGTCCCGATTGCGTACCACAAATACGCGGCGTTACACGGCGCGGTATTTTCCGGCGGAACATTTATTTATGTGCCGAAAAACGTGAAAGTGAGTATGCCGTTGCAGGCGTACTTTCGGATGAATGCTGAAGGCATGGGCCAATTTGAACATACTTTAATTATTGTCGATGAGGGCGCGGAATTGCATTATATAGAAGGTTGCAGCGCACCCCGCTATGATACGGCCAGTTTGCATGCCGGTTGCGTGGAAATTTTTGTAAAAAAAGGTGCGCGCATGCGTTACTCATCGATTGAGAATTGGTCTAAAAATACTTATAACCTAAATACTAAAAGGGCTATTGTGGAGAAAGACGGTGTAATGGAATGGGTGAGTGGTAATTTAGGTTCCGGATTAACAATGCTTTATCCGTGCAGTGCGCTGATTGGTGAGGGGGCTAAAACGGATTTCTTGAGTATTGCGTTTGCGGGCAAGGGGCAAAACCAAGACACGGGAACGAAAGTTTTGCACCTGGCGCCACGTACTACAAGCACAGTAATTTCTAAGAGTATTGCCGTAGACGGCGGAATCACTACATATCGCGGACAAGTGAAAGTTGTGAAGGGGGCAAGGGGAGTAGCCACTAAGTCAGTGTGTGATTCATTACTGTTTGATCAGTCGTCTGTAGCGAATACTTACCCATATATCGATGTAGAAGAGCCGCACGCGGATATTGCGCACGAAGCGTCAGTAGGCCGCGTTGGGGAGGAGCAGCTCTTCTACCTCCGAACCAGAGGAATTACCGAAGAACGAGCGATTCAGATGATCGTTTCCGGTTTTATCGAGCCGATTGTAAAAAAATTACCCTTTGAGTATGCGGTTGAATTAAACCGCTTGATTGAATTGGAAATGGAGGGAAGTGTCGGATGAAAAAAAATATAAAAATTGCCGATGGAAAAACGGCAGAAATTATTATTGATATTGCAAAAGATAGGAATGTTTTTATTGAAGTGGGGAAATTGTGTAATGTTACTATTTTAGAAATTATACGCGGGGCGACCAATCAGGGTCCGACCCTGGATCCGACAGGGTCGGAATCTGGATTGCAATTAAAGGTGAATCTTATAGGAAAAAAATCGGTGATAAACATTCATTCGTTAGTTGTCGGTTTGGGGGGTAATAAATCAAAAAATGAAATAGAAATTAATCATTTGGCGCGCGAAACTAATTCCGCATTTACCGGATATGCTTTACTGAAAAATAATGCCGAGCATACTTGGGAAATTAGTACGGTGATTGAAAATGTTGCAAAAAAGTCTGTAGCATCGCAAAAAATCAACAATCTTCTGCTTGGAGAAAATGGTGTTGTAAAAAATAGACCTGCTTTAATAATACGTAATAATGATGTTTCTTGTTCTCATGCCGTAGCGACGGGGCATTTGGACGAAGAGCAACTTTTTTATGCTCAAGCACGCGGTTTGACAGTTGAACAAAGCAAGAGTTTGATGGCGCGTGGTTTTGTAGAACCGTTTATTCGCTTGTTGCCTAAAAATATTCAGCAAGAAATTATCGGAAAGTTTGACCAGGGACCGACCTTGGACAATCTTGTCCAAGGTCGGTCCCTGGTTGGTCGACGTGTTACTAATAGTAACTAATCAATGTCTAAAATATCCGAAAAAATTAAAGATCAGTTCCCTATTTTAAAACAAAAAATGCATGGGAAAATTTTAGTATATTTGGACAGCGCGGCAACGACGCAAAAACCAAATTCGGTGATCGCGGCGGAACTGGCTTTTTATACGACGAGCAACGCGAATGTGCACCGGGGAGTGTATGCTTTGGCTGAACGGGCGACGGCGGATTATTTGGCGGCGCACCAAAGGGTGGCGCAATTTATCGGAGCGGAAAATCTGGAGGAAATTATATTTACTAAAAACACCACGGAGGCGATTAATTTGGTTGCGCAATCGCTTCCGAAAGAGTTGTTCAAAAAGAAGAAAATTTTAGTTTCCATTATGGAACATCACAGTAATCTTTTGCCGTGGCAAAGATTGGCTGAGGAAAGTGACGGTTCACTGGAATTTGTTGAATTTACCAAAGATGGAAAATTGGATTTGGCAGATTTACACCGCAAATTGACGAAGGATGTTGCCTTGGTGGCCGTCACGCATATTTCAAATGTGTTGGGGGTTGTTAATCCCGTTTCCAAAATAGCGCATTTGGCGCACAAGCAAGACGCCTTGGTATTGGTTGATGCCGCGCAAAGCGTGGCGCGGTTACCGCTTGACGTCAAAAAAATGGGTGTGGACTTTTTGGTTTTTTCGGGACACAAAATGTACGGTCCCATGGGTATCGGCGTGCTTTACGGGCGAAAAGTCTTTTTGGAAAAAATGGAACCATTTCTTTTGGGTGGTGACATGGTAACTACTGTGACTAGAAAAACGGCGACATGGAATGATCTGCCGTGGAAATTTGAGGCGGGTACGCCCAATGTTGCCGGCGCGATGGGGCTTGTCGCCGCGATTGATTTTATTGATCGCATCGGCATCAAAAATATTTGGAAACACGAGCAGGAACTGGTTGAATATTTGCTTCCGCGTTTGACGGAAATTAAAGAATTGAAAATAATTGGGCCGTCCGCTCGTGCCGGGGTAGTCTCTTTTACGGTTGCCGGCTTACATTCGCATGATCTTGCCTCACTTCTGGATTTAGAGGGAGTTGCTGTTCGGGCCGGGCAACATTGCGCGCAACCGCTTTTAGAAACACTCGGTATTAAAGAATGTACGCGTGTTAGTTTTAGCGTAACAACAACGACTGAAGAGTTGGATATATTTATTACGGCGCTAAAGAAAAGCATTAAAATTTTACAACGCAATGGATGAATCAACGGAATTTTATTTTCGCGAGGAACTGATGGCCCATGCCAAAACGCCACACAATCATGGTGTGATTAAAGGTGCTGTTATTCGTCAAAAAGAGTCTAATCCTCTTTGTGGCGATGAGATTGAAATGTTCGCACAAGTGGAAAAATCAAGACTGACGGAGATTAAATTTGAAGGAAGCGGTTGTTATATTAGTCAGGCTACCGCATCGATGTTGACTGAAAAAATCAAGGAAATGAAATTGTCAGCGATTCAAAAAATGAATGAAGACTCTGTAATGGAAATGTTGGGGGCCGTAGCGACACCGGCCCGAAAAAAATGCGCGATGTTGTCGCTTTGGACAATCCAAAAGGGAATTGAAAATTATTTAAATGTTAAGAAGAAAAAAGATGCCAAATAACGTTCCAATGAGGGTCGGACCGCTAAGCAGTCCGACCCTGGTGCACAGAAAATTGCTAGAAGTGAAAAATTTATCTGTGTCAGTTGGCGGTAAACAAGTTTTAGAAAATGTTACTTTTGATGTCGCGGAAGGGGAAGTGGTGGGCCTCCTTGGTCCGAACGGTTCGGGAAAAACATCATTGGGGCTAACTTTGATGGGACATCCGAGGTATCAGGTGACGGCCGGAAAAATAAATCTTGTTGGAAAAAATTTGTTGGCGATGAAGCCGGAAGAGCGTGCGAAAGCGGGGTTGTTTATGTCTTTTCAAAATCCGATGGAAATTCAAGGCGTACCATTTGGGAAGTTTCTTTTTACTGCCTACAAAGAAGTGAAGAACCCAGCTATCTCGGCAAAGGATTTTATCGCGCTTTTGCGTGAGAAGTGTCAGTTTTTGGGCGTTGTTCAATCCTTTGTTGAACGCTCAGTGAACGAGGGGTTTTCTGGTGGCGAAAAGAAACGCGCTGAAATTTTGCAACTTGCTGTGTTGGAACCAAAATTGGCGATATTGGATGAAACGGATTCCGGGCTTGATGTGACCGCAACAAAAATTGTCGCCAAGGCGATAAAAAAAGTCAGCGAAAATAATCCCAAGATGAGTATTATCTTAATTACGCACTATGACAAATTTCTAAAACAATTAAAACCGAATCGAATTTTGAAGATTGAAAAAGGAATGGTAACAACGAAATAGAACCGATCAGGGTCCGTCCTTTTTTCAAAAAGGACGGACCCTTTCATTCTAATTCCTGTCCTCTTTCCGCGTTTGACGATTATTCGTATCCGTGCCATACTATGGGCATGATTACTGGTGAAATGTCGCGCATCGTTCCGTTAACTGCGGGAATACCTATCGTTTTACCGCCCAATGCGGTAGCCGTTTTGACAACTTCGGCAATTCGTTCCGCGACGGCGGATTTTCTTAAGATCTTAGACGAACGGTCAAAAAGAGTGGTTATTCGTCGTTTTGGTTTGGATGGCGAGGGCTTAAGAACCCTGCATGCCATTGGCATAGAAGAAGGCGTGACGCGTGAGAGAATTCGTCAGGTCGAGCAGGCCATCTTGAAATTATTTCGTTCTGAAAAAAGGAATTCGACAGAATTTACCAACATAAAAAAAGTGCAAGATGCTTTACTCCAGGTGATTGCTTTTTTGGGTGGTGTTGTGCGCGAAGAATTGCTTTGTGAATTGTTGGGACTAAAAACAAAAGCCGATAGCGCGTCATTGGGTTTTCTTCTGAAATCCTTACAGGGTGTTACGGGGGTGCGGGAATCGAATCGATATAAAAGCTACTTTCGACACGAAGTGCATGTTGGTTTCGAAAAAATTATTGTCGCGGCAAGAGAAATTTTGAACGAAAAGAAAAGTCTTTTGTCCGATGCCGATTTGTTTGGAAAAGTTCGCGAACGTTGCGCGATTAATTCGAGTAATCCGATCATTTTTTCAGTTTTATTGATTGCTCACGATTTAGTGCGGACGCCGTTTGGACAATGGGGTATTCGCGGTTGGGTTGAAGCAACTCCGCGCGGGGTGGGTGATAAAGCCTATGTGGTTTTGAAGCGTGACGGAGAACCGATGCATTTTCTTAAAATTACCGATTTTATCAATGGCGCCAAGTTTGACGGGCGAATCGCGCACCCTCAAACCGTGCATAATGAGTTAATTCGTGATGAGCGTTTTATTTTGGTCGGTCGTGGAATGTATGCTTTAAAAGAGTGGGGTTACCGGGCCGGTACGGTTGGCGATGTTTTAGAGCGTATCATTAAGGAAAACAAGGAAAACTCAATATCAATGAATAAGGAAGATTTAATCGAGGAAGTTTTGAAAGAGAGAATTGTTAAACGCAACACGATTCTTTTGGCGCTTCAGAATCGCAAACGTTTTGTGCGTGACGCGCAAGGCTTGTATGCTATTGTGGCTTTTTCAACGACGGTTGATGATAAAGTGGCGATGGAAAAACAAAAACAAATAATTAATAATGACGGGGCGGTGGATCCGGCACCCAAAACGGAGGATTTTTTAGGTGGCAACGCTTAGTATCTATTTAGATTTTCTCGCGCAAACTTTCTTCGCGTACTTCGCGAGCCTTCTTAACATTCTTGGTACCGGTGGCTGGCTGGTTTTTATGGTGATGTTGGCTGCAATTTTGTACAAGGCGTATATGGATAGTATTCAGATAAAGTATATTATGGCAATGAAATGGACGTTTTTGCGGATCAGGGTGCCGGAAGAAAATACGCGAAACCCGCGTTCGATGGAAGAAGCATTTAACGCGATGCACGGTATCGAAAAAAAGCCCGATTTGTTAGAAATTTATTTGGACGGCTATATTCAGACTTGGATGTCATTAGAGCTTCGTGGTACGCACGAAGGTGTTTCTTTTATTATGCGGGTACCAACAGGTAGCGTGCCGTTGGTACAATCGGCTATTTACGCGCAATATCCCGAAGCGGAAATTGAGGAGGTTTCGGATTATATGACGAATTTCCCTGTCGATCGTATTGAAAAAGATTTTGATCTTTGGGCAACGGAATTTAATTTGCGCGAACCGGATGCTTATCCAATCAAAACATATGTTGAATTTGAAGATGAGTTTGCCGAAGAATCGCGTTATGTGGATTCAATCGCTTCGATAACGGAAGTACTGGGAAATGTAAAACCCGGAGAGGAATTGTGGATGCAAATATTGGCGCGTCCGGCCATTTTAGAAAAATGGAAAACAGAAGGAAAAGAATTGGCTCTTAAATTAGCGGGACGAGAAACGCCCAAGAAGCAATCTGTAATGGAGCAGGCGTTTACAGCGCTTGGGACAATAGTAAACGCGGTTTTAACCTTGGGCGCGAAGCCGGAAGAAAAAAAGAAAGAAAAAGATATGTTTGGTCTTATGAAATTAACACCCGGCGAAGTGGATTTAATTAAATCCATTCAACGCAATGTTAGTAAGGCGGGTTATGAATGTCAGTTTAGGATGATGTATGTGGCCGCGTTACCGGTATATAATCGGCGTTTGCGGGTGAACGCGATGCTGGGGTTATTGCGACAATTTATTGGGGCGAACTCATTTGGTCTTAATGGTCGTTTTACTACATCTCGGCCCACATACAGTTTTGTAAAACGAAGACAAATGCAGAGGAAAAGACGCAGTTTAACGCGCATGCAACAACGCTATTTCGCCGAAAGCGGGTTTGTGTTGAATGTTGAAGAATTAGCCACGATGTATCATTTCCCCGTGGAATACGCGAAGGGCCCGGCTATTGAGCGTACGAAGGCGAAGCGCGGTGAAGCCCCGCATAATGTTCCGTTGTCGTCTGAAGATTTGCCAGTAGCGTGATTAATACGATGAATGATGATTAATGATATATGATATATGATATATGAATCGCGTCGCGTGTCTCATCATTCATAAATCATAAATCGTCATTCATCATCAGGATAAGATTTAAACTCCTTGTTCAGGTTGAGTAATTTACACGAAACATTGGTATAATCATTTCACACAAACTATGCCTGAAGAAATATCTGATATCAATAAAATGCTCGTGTTGGGGGAAACAAATTTCCGTAATCGGAATCGCCAATTTGGTATTAAGGCGGACGACCGTCGTAGGCATTGCTATATTATCGGTAAAACCGGTGTTGGAAAAACAACCCTGATTGAAAATATGGTTATTCAAGATATTCAGAACGGGCGTGGGGTAGCATTGGTCGATCCGCACGGTGATCCTGCGGAAAACGTCATAAATTATATTCCCAACAACAGAGTAAACGACATTGTCAATTTTGATCCGTCCGATACCGAATTTCCGGTGGCTTTTAATGTGTTGGAAACTGTTGACCCGTCTAGTCCGGGTTTTGATCAAGAAAAAAGCTTGGTCTCATCCGGGTTAATCGGCGTCTTCAAAAAGATTTGGGCGGATTCGTGGGGGCCTCGCTTGGAATATATTTTGCGCAATACAATTTTGGCACTCTTGGATTCCCCCGGTAACACATTGCTGGGTATTCCGCGTATTTATGTTGATAAGAAATTTAGAAAAGAAATTGTCGATAACATAAAAGATCCGGTGGTGAGGAGCTTCTGGGTGGATGAATTTGCCAACTATAATGAAAAGTTTCGCTCGGAAGCAATCGCGCCTATTCAGAACAAGGTTGGTCAGTTTTTAAGTAGCAGTATTATTCGCAATATTGTCGGACAACCAAAATCGACCATTGATTTGCAGGATATTATGGATAATCGCAAGATTTTGATTATGAATTTATCAAAAGGAAAAATCGGCGAGGACAATGCGTCGCTTTTGGGCGCGATGATGATTACGAAAATTCAATTGACGGCGATGGCGCGCGCCAAAATCCCTGAAGCGGATCGTATAGATTTCTATCTTTATGTCGATGAGTTTCAAAACTTTGCCACGGAATCTTTCGCGACGATTCTTTCTGAAGCCAGAAAATACCGGTTGAATTTGATTATTGCCCACCAGTATATTACGCAGATGGCCGAGGAGGTACGTGACGCGGTTTTCGGAAACTTGGGCACGATCATGACTTTTCGAGTAGGTGCTTTTGATGCTGAATTCATGGAACCGGAATTTTTACCGACTTTTGAACAAACCGATTTGGTTAATCTCCCGAATTACAACGCCTATATTCGCTTAATGATTGATGGGATTACGAGCAAGCCTTTTTCGATGCGGTGTTTGAGACCAAGTGGCGTGCGTTACGACAATCGCGATAAAGTGTTGCGGGTTTCTCGTGAAAGATTTAGTCGCCCCAAAGAAGTTGTCGAAGAAAAAATTTCTCGTTGGAGTGGGGCAATGACGCAAGCGAATGAGGAAGCATCGGGAGCACTTGCCCCAAAATTTGTTCCGGCGTTTTCTCCATCTACGCGTCCCGCATTTATTCCAAATAATCCGAATCGTATACCGGCGGTTCAGCCGGCACGGCGTGAAGAGGTGCGTACTCCGGTAATGGCAAAACTCTCGCCGATGTTGCAAGCAAAAGATTTGGCGAATGTTGTGCTTACGCCAAAAGAACCAAAAGAAGTGATTACAAATTTGGCGGAAATGCTTTCCAAAAAAGAAGAGCCAAAAAGACTTAAAAAAGCTTTTCCAAGCACCTGTGACCGTTGTAGTAAGGCCACCGAGTTGCCGTTTGAACCAACACCCGGTAAGGATAAATATTGCAATGATTGCTACAAGATTGTGAAGGCGGAAAAGTTGAAAATTGGCGCACTCGCGCCTGATGATAAAAGTGTTCATTTTGTCGAACTTAAAAAGCCCGTTTTACCTCCGCCACCACCTCCGCTACCATAAGACGATGAATACTATTCCCGAAGAAAGGCCAATTAAAAGAGCGCGTAAGTTTTGCATCGATGCCAGCGAGTTTCAAGGAAACGCGGTTTGGGATTTGCAGGATATTCTAAGGGAATTTGTGGAAGGGTTTAATTTTTTGGTACCGTTAAAAAAAGAAGTGACTTTTTTTGGATCGGCGCGACTTTCACCTGCATCACGTTGGTATCAAGAGGCTAAAAAATTGGGAACCATTTTGGCTGAAGCGGGATATACGGTAATCACGGGTGGTGGGCCTGGGATTATGGAGGCGGCCAATTCTGGAGCGCATGAAGTGGCATTAAGGACACACAAGGAATGTTCAATCGGTTTAGATATTGTTCTTCCAAATGGAGAAAGACGAAATCCGTTTGTGGAGCGTAGAATGCCCTTTCATTATTTTTTTACGCGCAAGGTGATGTTGAGTGCCAGCGCCCAAGCTTATATATTTTTTCCGGGCGGTTTTGGAACAATTGACGAGTTTTCTGAAATTTTAACCCTTATTCAGACAAAGAAGATGGAAAAGGTGGCTATGGTTTGTGTGGGCAAGGAATTTTGGCAGACATTGAGGGATTGGATGAGAGTGCAAATGATTGATGTGGGAGAAGATTTGGTGTCCGAAAAAGATTTTGATTTGTTTCAGGTGGTGGACACGGCGGAAGAGGCGTTTGAAATTGTGAAGCAGTCGAGGGAAAGAGAGTTCTTTTGAACTTGTTGATAATTTTTATTTAGGCGTTCATGTTTTTTAAGAAGAGTACTTGATTTTTAAATTATCAATTTTCAATGACCAATTATCAATTAATTATCCAGCCTTCGCTACCCACTTCGCTAAAGCTACGAGGGTCAGGAAAGCTTCGGCCGGCAGGCAATTCTTGAATTATCAATTTCGCGACGACATCGTAATTGAACATTTAAACATTGATAATTCATTGAAAATTGGGAATTGAAAATTGAAAATTTTTTTAGAATTATTTTTATGCGTAGGATAACAACAGAGGAGCTGGTGGCTTCTAAACCACAACTTGAAAATTTTAAGAAGCTGCCTAAAACACCCATCACCGTTGTGGTGGATGGCATCCGCTCGCTCGACAATGTCGGTTTGATTTTTCGAATTTGCGATGGTTTTCGGATAAAAAAACTTTACCTTTGTGGGATCACCGGTTATCCGATGGTTGAGAACGACGAACGTCCACCGCATACAATCGAGCGACAAGATCGGAGGATTAAGAAGACGGCAATCAAAAATGTTGATTATATGGATTGGGAATATAAACCGGACGTTGAAGCAGTAATAAATATGCAAAAATCATTAGGTGATAAGATTGTCGTTTTGGAACAGACGGACAAGAGTACCGATTTTCAAAAAACCAACTACCGGTTTCCGTTAACCTTGGTTGTGGGGCACGAACGAACAGGAGTTTCCGACGCGATTTTGAAAATTGCCGATAATATTATTGAAATTCCCATGCACGGCATGGGGAACTCGCATAACGTGGCGGTGTCTACTGCTATTGTGTTGGCACGTGTGCATGGTTTTATGAATAAATCTAACTAAATATGGGTATTAATTTTCAAGTATCAATTCCCAATTTTCAATTAATTATCCAGCCTTCGCTAAAGCTACGGCCGGCAGGCAATAATTCAATTATCAATTACTGAATCGCTGTTAAATTGAAAATTAAAAAATTGAACATTAATTGATAATTGGTCATTGAAAATTGATAATTTTATGCACTGTTTGGAAGTGGACAAGGAATAAGGTTCATTTTTTGTTTGTTGATTTTATGAGAGTTTCTAGCTACCCTATCCCTATGTCCGACATCTATACAAAACAAAACGCCAATAGTAAAGAAGCCCAGGCGGAAGCGCATCGTAATATGCAGAAAAAGCAAATGCAGATTCTCGATGAAGATGGGGTTTTGCGACGTTTTCAGAAGGTATTTGAAGATAAGAGGAAGATGGTTGAACAAACCAGGCGCAATATCGAAAAGATGGAAATTGATTTGTTGAATTTGAGGCGAAAAGAAGATTTGTCGCGCAAAGATTTAACGACGGCAGAACGTGACATTACTTTCCAAAAAGCAAAGATTAAGAAGTTGGAATACGACGCCGAACAATATCGCGAAAAGACGTATCGGCGCGATAAGATGGAATAATTAATATTTATATAATTGGCCAACCAGGGTCCGACCCTGGACAGGCCTGTCCAGGGTCGGAC
>JAUSJG010000011.1 GCA_030647555.1 bacterium
TTGTACCCGGCTGTCTCTTTGGCAACAGGGTTGTTGTCGCGCCAACCGCGGAAGAAAAGGTGTCCGAAAGATTATCAGAGAACCAGCGATATTTTTTCGCTGGTGTTCCACCGATAGCTGAAAGTGTTGCCGGTGTTGTAGTACCCACAACCAATGAAGATGGTGATGTGGTACAGGAAAGTGCTATTGGCACTGGTGCTGGTTGCGTAACAGTGAATGAGCATGGCGTAACAGAAACTTGGGTGCCTCTCCAGACACGAATTTGTTTTGTTCCTGGTGAATTCGGTGTGTAGGTTGTCGTTCCTCCTAGTGTTTCTGTGAAAGTTCCTCGGTTGGCAAGAATAGGGTCAATGTCCGCCCATCTATACTCTGAGTCTGGGAGAACTGGGTTGCCACCGATTGCGGTGAGGCTTATGGGGGAGCCTACAACGGTGCCGGTTACTGGGGGCGTTTGGGGTGTTATTGTACAAGTAACGGGATGTGTTGGTGGCGTAAAATTCACCCAAGTTATGAGGCGAACAATGTTATAAAGTTGGTACCTGTTTGTTAACGCACCAACCTTATAAATGTTTCGAGAAACAAGCGTATTGTCATTTGACACATACGGTCCTGCCATTGGAATGGTGGCGACATATGTTCTTGAAAAAGAATCATACCACTCGTGGTAGAAAGCCCCACCGCTTCCAAGGTTCTGGTTGCCGACGGCTGTCCATTCGGCCGCGGGCAGGTTCATGTTTTCAACATCTACCCACCCGGTTACATTTTGCGTATATGTCCGTTCTGCCGGTAGATCTTCGATTATTTTTTTACCGCCAGTGTTTTTGAAATAAACCTCATGATTCATGTGGTACTCGTTGTTGGCGCAGACGGTCCAAGTCACAGCAGCTTCGTAAGACACGGAACCATATGCTTGTGTTGAGTCGTGTATCGGGCGATTAATAACAACATTCCAAGCATCAGAAGTTGTTGAAGTGCCACCAAAGCCATACCATGAGGCATCAAGTTTAAATAAGGCGGGTGTGGGTGTAGGAACCGGATCAGTTCCGCTTGCCGAACTTTGTCGCGCCCCCATCAAAGACACAATCGCCAACATCAACAAAAGCGTGCCGATTGTTCCAATCGTACCCGCCTTATTCTTTTTGTAGTAAAAATAGAAGCCGATAACTGCCAATAATAGGATGGCGAGGACTGCTAAAACAATTAATGCGGTTGATTGGCCGGGATTTGCCGGAGGAGTGACGGGGGTGGTGTTAATTTTTGTAGCAAGTTTTGCTAATGGGGGGAGGGTAATCGAATAGTCGTCCAACACTGTTCCGTCTTTGCTTTGCACCTTGAGATTCAGTGTCGGCTTTTCTGCCGGTGCGCATGGGCCTGTAGCCATTTTAACTTTTCCGGAGGTGCTTTCGTTGATGTCTAGTTTTATTGGGTTGGAGGTCGTGGAACAGGTGGTGCCGTCTTTGATAATTGAGGCTGTAACGGTTCCATCAATCACGCTTGTTCTATCCGTAGAACCGGCGACGCCAAAACTAATTTCGGCAACCCCGTCTTTGTAATTATCAAGCGTGACGTTGGTAATCGAAGCTGATGGACCTTTAACAACATAGCGGAACTGTGCCTCCATAGAAATTTTTTCATTGTTTTCATCGTAGAGGGCGATGGTGTTGAGATATGACCCCGGGGTTTTTTCGGCGACGATAGGGAGGTTGAAATCATTATCCGATTTTGCTTCAAAAGTGGATATACCTAAATCAACAGTTTTTGTCGTTGGGTTTGTGGTTAGGTCTTTCTTTGTTGTCAGTACTAATTTGCCACTAATTCCCGTTTTAGATGTATTGTTTTCATTTAGTGTGATAGAAAATTCCTGCCCCGGTTCAACATTGACGCCGTCGTTGGCTCTCCAGGTTCCAGCCTCAACACCACTTACCGGGTCTGTTGATTTTACATTAACAGATTTTGTGGCTAAAAATGGAAAAGCGCCTGTCCCAACATTGTTATTTGTAAAATTGACTGTATCCCAACCATAGCCGCGTCCATTGGCGGAGAGAAGGCTTACTCTGATGCGGTAGTCACCCTTATCGACCGGAGGAAGTTTGTAGGAAACAGTTTCTTTTTTCGCTTCTTTCGGGTTAAGCGTAATTCCCTTGCTTTGTAAAACACGTTCAAAAACAATCGGCGAGTCTACAATCATTTTGCCAACAGGAATAACCGGCGCTTCACTTAACAAAAGAATCTCATAATTAACACCCGTCACAATGGAACCGGTTGTATTTGTCATTGTAAACGTGCCGGAAAGGACACCGTTTGTATTAGTGATAGCCAGACCACTCGCTGCCACGTCGGGAGATGAAGATTGACTAACAGGAGCGACTGTAGCAGGAGAGGAAGGGGTCGTTACAGATAATGGCGTTGCTTCAACCGCCTTGGCTTTGGGTGCGGAATACGCAAGAAAAGCCAGACCGGCTACTGCCGTAAAAGCGAGTACGGTTGGAATAAATAATCTTTTCATCGTGTTGCGCATATTGATGTTGGTTGTGAGATATTAGTTCTTTATTACTATAGCACAAACACAGAGAATGAAAATATATTTTTTTGATTGTGAAATAGTTGGGGGTGGTGTAGGCCGATGGCGTCTTGCGTGATAAAATAATTATTGAAAAATATGAATTTTTGTGTAGGTGGTACTTGTGAAAAAATTAGCTTTTAGGGTTTTTGGTATTTTAAAACTCTTTGTGCTTGATTTCATAATTCACAAAAAAAGTATTCTGCTCTCGGTATTGTCGGGAGTATTAGTAGTATTTGCCTTTCCTAATTTTAATGTGTGGCCATTGGCGTGGGTGGCGCTTATTCCAATGTTTTTTGCTTTGAAAAACAAGAACTTAAAGCAGACTTTTGTTTTGGGCTTGATTTTTGGTCTGGTGGCAAATTTAGGTTTTTTGCGGTGGCTTCCGTTTTCCGTTTTCAATATCTCCAATTCGCTTTTGCCGGGGATAGAGGTTTGGATAATAGCCGTTATTTATCCGGCTGTTTCCATCGGAATATTTTTTCTTTTATATAGCTTTATTCAAAAAAACTTAACAGGTAAAAAGAAAAGATTGTGGAACGATTTGCTTGGGATAATTTCTATCCCGGCAATATGGGTAGTGCTTGAGTTTGTGCAATATTTATTATTTCAAGGATTTCCGTTTACATATGACTTTTTAGGGCACACTCAATGGAATAATGTACGTATTATTCAAGTGTCCGCGTTTACCGGTGTATTTGGAGTATCTTTTTTGGTGGTGTTGGTAAATTTGTGTTTATATCGTCTTTGGGAAAACAGGAAGGCGAAAGAGGCGATATTTGGCATAGTAATTTTTGCCGTTTGTCTTTTCTATGGAGTTTGGATTATTGATTTTAAAGCACCAAAAATAAGCGAAAATAAGGCGAATATGGTAAAAGCCGTAATACTTGATGGAGACATCGATTCAAGGGTCAAATGGCAAAATAAAGAAAAAGTGGCCAATTTTATTTCTGGTACATATTTGGATTTAAACAAAAAAGCAGTCGCGGAAAATCCGAATTTAATAGTTTGGACAGAAACCGCCATACCATGGGCAATAGAAGGCGGGGACGACTTGGTAGAAGCATCATTAAAAATAACTAATCCAACCGGTGCTTTTCATCTTATAGGGATGCCTTCATATGCAAATTCAGAAAAGAGTAAATATTTCAACTCGGCATTATTTTTTTCACCCGCCGGTCTTATGTTGGATAGGTATGACAAATTTCACTTGATGACTTTTTTTGAAACAGGTAGAAAAATTGGCGCGATAAATGTGGGAAACGCAAATTCAAGATACGTCCAAGGAGAAAAAAATAAATTGCTAAACACCCCCCTTGGTAAAATAGCGGTTATTATTTGTAATGAAAATTTATACCAAGACTATGCCAGAAGGATTGTGAATAAAGGCGCGGAGTTTATTGTATCAATCGGTAATGATAGTTTACTGGCGAATGATACGATAATATCCCAACATTTTGCCGTTAATTATTTTAGGGCGGTGGAAAACAGAAGGGATATTATTGTTGCCAATAATGACGGAATTTCCGGAGCAGTGGATGCTTTTGGCAGAACCATAACCGTATCTTCTGAAAATAATAGTCATATAATTCCAACAACGATAGAAAAGAGAAACCAAAAAAGTTTTTATACCGCGTATGGTGATGTGTTTTCTTATTTCTGTGTTTTATGCGGACTTTTGGGTGTGATTTTGTCTTTTATCCCTTCCACAATAGAAATTACCCAATAACTTATTTACGGACGAGGTCTAAATAGAAACGATTCCGGTTTTATATTCTTTGCCTTGCCAGAGATGCGTTGGTTGATTTTTTCCGTCGAAGATTTGCGTGGGGGAAGATGCGGAGTTGTCGATTATGTTTGTGATTGTAATATTTGGTTCCGCCAAATAACGGACAGTGTTTCTTTGGATGCGCGTGAACGTTGGTTTGTTAATTGAAATCATACTGTCGTGGAAAATTCTTAGGCCATCGGTTAGTCCCGTAAAAGTTGCATTGTTTATGGCTGTATTGCCGCCAAGTGTGAGGATACCCACTGTTCCTTCGTTTATTTGGAGGTTTTGAATTTTTACCTTTCCTTTTTCTAAAACAGACACGCCCACAACATTATTAGTAAACACGCCGGAAATTGTCGCTTTGCCTCCGTTTAGTGTTGTCACAGCCGTTGTCGCGTCTTGGATTTGGCAGTTTTCCAAATTGATTTCCCCATTATTTTCCGCAGTAAGGCCGTACCAATAACGGCGTTGGTTGTAAGCCTGGTTGGATTGCCAAGTTACGTTATTGGCTATGAGTTTGCCGTGTACGGTTATTTTGGCGTCGCGATTGGCGTAAAATACGGTGTCCGGTTCAACTTGCACCGTTTTACCTTCAGGGATCACAATGTTTCCCTGGAGAATGTAGTTGCCCTTGGTGACGTTGTCTTTGAGTTCGTCTTTAATAATAGGAACGTTGCTGATTATTGTCGTATTTTTCGGGACTGCGTTTTCAATTTCCATATTGATTAACGGAGTTTGCAGTTTGGGTTCGTTGCGCAATAGGACGGTTAAAAAAAGTGCCAACAAGACGATTGTGGCGAAAAGGCTCTTTTTTGTAAGGCGCGTCATAAGGAGACAGTCTAGAGTGTCGATGTTTAATAGCGCAAGAGGGCGCCGACGCTACCCAAAGCAGTCAGATCGATATTTTCATCCACGAATTCCACAACACCGTCCTCCAGAAAAACTTTTTCGGCGGCCTGCTCCAAAATATCTTCGACAGGTTTCGTGACATTTTGGCAGTTTGAGCAACGAATTTGGGGCAATGAAAGGGTGTGGCAATTTGTGCACCATGAACCCGGAGAATGAAAACCTTGGATGAGGAGTAATTTTTGGACGCGATTTTCATTGATGGCTTTTAGAGTATTTTGGAGGCCGGCTGTGGCTTTGTTTGGGTGGGCGAGTGCGTTGCGAAGCTCAAGCACAGCGTTTTTTTCACTTGCTCTTTCGGCCGAGGCGGCAATTTTCAACGTTCTCTCAAGTGTTTCGGTGGAGGGTTCATTCGTTTTAGCCGGAATATGTCCGATGACCATTTTTTGTTCACGGTCGGGTAGATTTTTCTTAAATAAATAAAGAATGTCGGGGTCGCCACCCAAAACAATTCGTTTTACATCGGTATTGGCGATTTGTTTGACTAAATGTTTGGTGACGCGTTGAATGTGTTTTTCGATGGCATTGTCTACTCGATGTTCGTATCTTTTTTGTGACCAACCGCCCTGTTTGGAACGATTTGGAATATCGTTAATGAATTCGGCGGACTGTTCAATTTCTCCCATTGCGACTAGATAAAAATGCGCACTGTTTTTGTTGGCAATTACGATGGCGTACTGTTCGTATTGATCCAATAAAAACAAAAGCGGACGGACGTAGGGATTATTATCGACGTGGGATTGGGAACGAACGGGACGAGGCAAAGTATAAATAACGATGTCTTGGTTGCGTCGTGTCTGTTTTTCGTCAAGCGAGGCGAACATGGCGATGGCGCGAATAGTGCCGTATGGCAATACCTTTTCGTCAATAAAATCGAGTAGTCGCGGTAAAATTAATTCATGCAGTTGTTTCTGTAATTTTCCCGCTTCTTTGTGGCTAGTGACGATTTGTTTGTTGGCGATGCTCAAAACACGGCGCAGTTCGGCGAGATAGTGTTGTCCTTCGGGTGTTTTTTTATCGAGGTTAAGATAGAGACTTAAGACGGGGGCGCGAAGCTTGCCGTTGGTTTCTAACTGTTTTAATTCATTCTTTGTGAACATGTGCTTCGTTATTTTACTTCTTGCGGAGAGATATTACAAAGATGGATATTGGCCTGTGTTGTGGAAATTAGTTTTAATAAATCCCAATGACCAAACCCCAAATCCCAACAAAATCCTAAATTCAAATGATCAAGTACGTCGTATTTGGGTTTTAGAAAATTAGGATTTTTTGGTCATTGGAATTTGGGTTTTGGGATTTTTTACTCCAGAAATACGCAATTGATAATATAAAAACAGCCACCAAGTACGGTAGCTGTTTTCGAATTTCAAGTGCCGTTATTTCTGTAGACAACAGAGAGAAATTACCGAGGAGTAAATTCGCTAAAAGCCAATTTACCCGATCTGGGTAGAAACCCCCGAAGCATTGCCTACAGGAATAACGACGCTCGCTAATAAATTGTTAATAATGCCAGAAATTGCACTGTTTCCCCTTGGAAACCGAGGTCAAAAGCAGTTTTTATCCAATTCGGAGCTTATTGACTTTCCAGCTTACACTATAGCCGGAATCTTGTCAAGAGGTGTTGACACGCGTTCAATCAGGGACCGTCCCAGCGGTCTGGGTCGGTCACTGATTGGTCGGCAAAATAATGAAAATATCCACCCTTCGCTCTGATGAGCTACGGGGGATTATTGTTCTTTGCGAAGAACAATAAAAAAAGCCGCGGGGTGCGCGGCTGGGGGGGGGGTGCGAGCTTGTTTCACGGCGACGGGGTGGCCACGTCTTTGATGCGCTCAAGCACGAGTCGGCCGTCGACGATTTTCACTTTCGCGCGGTCGCCTTTCGCAAAGATTGGGCTTTCGTCGGTTTCGAATCGGATGTTTCTGGGTTCCGCTCCGAACTGGTAAAAGATTCGCTTACCATTGGCTTCCGCCGTGACAAACACAAGCATTTTGCCAAATTCGACGCCTTTATCTTCCACGTTGAGAATAGTTGCGATGGGTTCGTTTTTTGCGAACACAGCGAGGTTCTCTTTTTCGGTGGGTTTTTGCGGTTCCGTGGTGGTTGTTTTCTTGGATAATGATTTGTCTGTGGGTTTCGAAACCAAGAAAAAGGCAGTTCCAACCACAACTGTAAACATTAATAATGGCCAATTGTTTAGCCAAAATAATTTCAAGAAACGTAACATTTTGTAGCTCCTTTTTTGAGACTGAAATGGAACAATCCAAACTGAACGACTTGATAATATAGTTCAGGGTGGAGAAAAAAGCAAGCACAACCTAAAACCCAATGTTCAAACCCCAAATCCCAACAAAATCCTAAATTTTTAATGACTAAAACGGTAGCGTTTTGGAATTTAAGTGATTAGGATTTTGTTGGACATTGGTCATTGGGTTTTGGGGTTTTAACAAATACATAGGCCGTTTTGGTGTACTATTAACGTATGGAAACTGAAGAAATTGAGGAAACAGAAGCCCCTGTTCTCGCGCCCGAAGCGGAGCGGGAAGAAGATGAGGCGGATGCTACGCTTCGGCCGTCATCTTTGCGGGACTTTGTGGGGCAAGACGGTATCAAAAAACATCTCGATATTTTTATCGCGGCGGCGAAAAAACGAAATGAACCCCTGGAACATGTTTTGTTTTCCGGGCCTCCTGGGTTAGGCAAAACAACTTTGGCGATGATTCTTGCCAAAGAAATGGGCGTGAATTTGCGTATCACTTCCGGGCCGGCGATTGAAAAAGCGGGAGACCTTGGTGCTATTCTTACCAATCTCGAAGAAAACGACATTTTGTTCATCGACGAAATTCATCGTTTGCATCGCACTGTCGAAGAAACGCTTTATTCGGCGATGGAAGATTTTGTTTTGGATGTGGTTTTGGGGCAGGGCCCGGCCGCGAAAACCGTCCGTTTGACGTTACCGCATTTTACAATCGTTGGCGCGACAACCCGTATTGGTTCGCTCACCGCACCACTGCGTGATCGGTTTGGCGTGGCGCATCGATTGCAGTTTTATGAACCATCCCACCTGATGACTATTCTCAAACGCTCGGCGCGAATTCTGGGTGTTAATTTGGGGAGCGAGGCGGCGGATAAGCTGGCACATTGCAGTCGCGGTACACCGCGCATTGCCAATCGTCTTTTAAAACGGACGCGTGATTTGGCGCAAGTGATGGATCAAACGGATCTTTCGATGACTGTCGTTCAAAAAACTTTGGATATGTTGGAAGTGGATCATTTGGGGATGGATCAAACAGACCGGCAGATTTTGGCAATTATTATTGATGTGTTTCAGGGCGGACCGGTGGGGGTGGAAACAATGGCGGCCGCCGTGCACGAGGAAGTAGAAACATTGGAAAGTGTGTATGAACCATATTTGATGCAACTGGGAATGATCCAGCGCACGCCACGGGGGCGCATTGCCACGGAGATGGCTTATAAACATCTGGGCAGGGAACAAAAAGTCGGACAAAACAAACTGATTTAGATCAGGGAATAAAAAGATAAAGAAGTCTCATGAAAGTCATTGACTTTTAATTTTCAATTATCAATTCCCAATTTTCAATTAATTATCAATTGTTCAATTATCAAAACGACGCCGTTGTCCGCCAACTGGCGGAGAAAATTGGAGTTTGAACATTGATCATTAATTGATAATTGGTTATTGAAAATTGATAATTTTTGAGTATTTTCTTTTGTAAAAACAAAAAAAACACAGTTGTGTTAAAATGTTGTTATGAGTCCCGTTCTTCTCGTCGCCTCTCTCCTCTTCGCCATCGTTCTTCTGTTTTTTGTCATTTACGGTTTCTTTTTGGTTTATCATTTGTTTGAGTTTTCTTTGAATAAGACAAGCTCGCTTATTTTGGTAGCGGTTTTTGTCGGTGTTTCGATTCTGTTATTGTTTACGATATTTATTTATTTGGCGCAAGTAAATTGGAGCGGTCCGTTGTTTTCTTTTTTCCAAATCTAAATGCATGACTTAAAAGCAAAACAACTGTTCTTCAAGATTCCCGGCGGTTACCACGACGATGAGGTGTTGTTGGCTTTTTTACGCCGGCATTGGTTTGTGATGTTTCTTAATGCCGTTATGTTTATAGTACTAATGGCGATTCCGATTGGCATTTACGCCCTTGTTCCGGCGCAATTATTAGGATGGATCCAGGGGACACCATGGGAGGGGATAATTGTTATGTTCTTTAGCGCCTACTATCTTATGATGTGGCTATTCTTTTTTGCGGCGCTGGTTGATTACTATTTGGATGTTTGGATTGTCACCAGCGAGCGTATTATCGATATTCTACAAATTTCTCTTTTTCGACACGTAGTGGCCGAACAGCGAATCGTGCGCGTGCAGGATGTGACGAGTACTGTACAGGGGATACTTCCAACATTCTTGAATTATGGCAACGTAAACATTCAAACCGCCGGTGAACAAGAACGTTTTGTTTTTGAACAGGTGCCTAATCCGGAAGGCGTGAAGAGAATTATTTTTCAGGCGTACGAAGATGGCGTTCGCAAATTTGACGGAGAAGCGCAGACGCTGGACACAGAAAGCCGTCGCGACGGAGAGGGTCCGTTGTTTGAGGGGAAACTGCATAAGTAGAGGTGGTATTTGTGGTTTTTGTTAAAAGATTCAGCAATGTCCGGATCAATATTTGTATATAGTATTTGGTATTTAGTATATGGAGCGCACAAAGCTTTCTCTTTTTCATATACCATATACTAAATACTAGATACAAAATCTTGGTTCAGATTTTGCGTTTGAAGTGCTTTGTTAAAAAATAAAATATTGACTTAAACCTGCACCAGTGGTACATTTCACTGTTCTGAATTTGGTGCGTTTGGGTGTTGGTTTGTTCACTGAAAACAAGGAGAATATTCATGGAACGTGCAAAAGCGGAAAAGTTGGTGCGGCGACTATATGGAGAAATTGGGAAAGCGAGATTTTCAGTTGCTATCAATGTTAGGGATTCCCAAATTGGCATTTCCGGTATCGGTCGCACGGACATTCAAGTTTTCCTTGATGTTGTTATTTTGGGGGGTTTCTTTTCCATTAAAGAGGAGTATCCGCTAAAGGTGAAAGGAAGCGTTGTTTTGAGTGGCGGTCTCTTTGGTGATGATGGAGGTTCAGAGAAGGCATTGGATAGTTTTTGGGCTCAATTTCTCAAAATGATCCCCAAAAAAGCGGCACTCACGCTTATTTTTTCTAATAATATCGTCGATTATTGGGCGGGACATAAAATAGCAGACAGCGATTTCAGAATTTTTTATAGAGAACACGAGATCGCGGTTGGGGTCAGGATTGGAAAACTTGAAAGTTTGACATATAAAACAACTTACTTTCGGAAGTTGATTCCAGAAGAAACATTCCGCGCCACCTGGGAAGAGTGTGTCGGACCGATTTCCGAAGAGTGATTGCGCCGCGTTCCAGAGTTATCGTCCACCCCGTCGAATAACATCGGCGGTTTTTTTGATTTTCTTGATAAAGAAAATCAATCCCCCGTAGCCTTGGCGAAGGGGGCCGCCCATCGGGGCGAGGGATCACACGCAATAGTGGGTATTACAGTCAACGCGTTCCGTGTCTTTGCGAGCCATTGACCATCCGTGAGGATGGGCAAGGCGCGGCAATCTCCGGTATTCGTACGATTGAATTTGCGGGAGATTGCTTTATTGACAACCCTCGCAGGGTCTGCCTCGCTTGATAGCGATGGCTCGCAAAGACGGACGAAAAAAACGCGCTAATACCTACCTCGAACCATGTTTTGCGTGTGACTCGGGGCGAGCCTCGCCTGAAGGCGGGATGTTGTTGAGGAGACGGTGCTTTTAGTGTACAACTCCTACATCATGAAAACCGCAGATTTAGATTACATCCTACCCGAAGAACAAATTGCGCAGACTCCGGTCGTACCGCGGGAGTCAGCGAAATTGTTGGCTATTAATCGTGCCAATAAAACTCGACAACATTTACATGTGTCCGATTTGCCAAACTTTTTTACACCCAATGATTGTTTAGTTTTGAATGTCACGAGTGTGTTGCGGGCGCGACTTTATGGACGACTCACCCGCACTGGAAGCAGTAGAGAAATATTTTTAGTGCAACGTGTAGGGGACAGATTCTTGGAATCGCCCCAGCGATGGCAGGCACTGGTACGTGGCCACGTAAAAATTGGCGAGCGCATAATTTTCACCGAAGGTGTGGCGGCGACAATTGATAAGGCCAACGACGACGGAACTTTTTATATTACTTTTTCAAGTAATCCGGAAAAGTTTGATGCTTTTTTGGCGCAACAAGGACACGTTCCGGTTCCGCCATATATTCACACCGAACCAGTGGCGCAAGATTATGAAACCGTGTACGCGGATCCGAAAGAAAGGCGTTCCGTGGCGGCGCCAACAGCGGGGTTCCATTTAACAACAGCACTTCTGGAAAAACTAAAACAAAAAGGTGTGCAAATCGAAAAAGTTGTTTTGGACGTGGGGCTAGGAACATTCAGACCGGTGCGCAGTGAAAATCTGGAAGATCACAAAATTCATGCGGAAAAAATATACGTTTCTGAAGAAACAGCCGTGCGAATAAACGAGGCAAAAAAAGCGGGAAAAAGAATTGTGGCCGTTGGAACCACCACGTTGCGTGTTTTAGAATCGGTGGCAAACCAAGATGGAACGATAAAAAGTTTTGTGGGCGATACAAGCTTATTTATTACCCCGGGTTATAAATTTAAAGTTGTCGATGCATTGTTAACAAATTTTCATTTGCCAAAATCTTCGCTTCTCGCGCTCGTCGCTACGTTTATTGGTACAGTGGACGAAACGCTTTCTCTTTACAACGAAGCGGTGAAAAACAAATATCGCTTCTTCTCTTTCGGCGACGCGATGTGGATAGAGTGAACTAATTTTCAATTATCAATTTTGCAATTTTCAAATAATTATCCAACCTTCGCTAAAGCTTCGGTTGGCAGGCAATTACTTAATTATCAAAACGACGTCGTTGTTTGAAAATTGGAATTTGATAATTAATTGATAATTGGTCATTGAAAATTGATAATTCCGAACGGTTCCAGTATTTTATTCATATGCATAAGTGGCTGTGGATTATGGTTGTTGGGCTGTTTTTACCAGCCTTTAGCGTTTCCGCCGTTGATAGTGATCTTGTAATAAGTGAGGTGTTGCCGAGCCCTGTTGGTGACGATGGTTTATATGAATTTATTGAAATACATAATTTGGGATCTTTGGACGTTGATTTGACCGGTTTGTATTTGGATGATGCGGAAGGTAGTGGCCCTAGTACTGCTTATCCTTTTGTGAGTGGTACAAAAATTTTAGCCGGCGAATATTTAGCTTTTTATTCAGAAAAGACGCGGCTTAGTTTAACGAATGGAGGAGAAGTCGCACGCATATTAAAAGCAGATAAAACATTATTAACAGAGTTGGCTTATGTTAATGCACCGGAAGGTTCTTCTTTTGCGCTAAAGTCGGATGGTTCTTTCGCTTGGACAACAATTCTTACACCCGGTGCGGAAAATCAATAATCATCCACGGGGAGGGTCGAGAATCCCCCGCCTTTAGGCGGAGGCTTCAGCTTAACGATCGTTTAGTCTACAGTACGAGGTATGTTGCATTACCGTACTACCACCCACAGCAAATATGATCTAAAAGTTCACT
>JAUSJG010000012.1 GCA_030647555.1 bacterium
CGACCGCACTTTGGTTTTGGATTTCAAAAATGCCTTTAAAATTGCGGAAAAATACCATGCCGAGGCGCTTTGCGCCGAGGCTGTTTCTTACGATTTCACAAAAAGTGAAAATTGGCGGAGAGGGTGAGATTCGAACTCACGATCCCTTGCGGGATACCGCATTTCAAGTGCGGCGGAATAAACCGGGCTATCCGACCTCTCCAAAATCTCAATTTTCTGTTCGCGTCCACGCGTAGAGGGGCAATTCCAACTTTCGCGTTCGCCAGCTGGCGGAGCTACGGCCGGCAGGCATGAATGAATTCCCCCTACAAACTAACGCAAAAATGGCCTTCTGTCTACTCAATTTTCATCTTATTTCGTGCTCATTTTGAGGTATTTCTACAAATTGCTCTTTGAAGAGCAATTTGTTATGGTGCTGGTAATGGATACAATGCAAACTCAAACGACTGGCGACCAAAAGGCGCAAATTTACCTTCGGGCGGAACCTACGGAGGACGCAAAAGACCTGATTATGAAACATAAGGTCTATTTAGACAAGAAGTTCGAAAAACTGGGTGTGAAGCACAAATTGGTGTCGCGCGGTGATTTTCACAAGACGGAATTGTTTTTGGACTCGGCTTTCAATTGGAACCGAGCGTTAAAGCTGGCTGGAATCGAAGCGACGGTCACTTATAATGACCTGTTGGGTTTGATTGAGATGAAACAGGAGGAACGTGAAGTTACAACTGATGAACCAGTGGCTTACGAGATTTTTATGTCCGCGCAAGGTTATTACGTTACCGTTTTGCGAACGAAGGAAACCGCATTTCAATTGAAGTTGCAGGAGTTTGTAAAAAATGGAGTGACGGCTTGGGAAAAGAAGGGAATTTTGCCTGCTGGTTCTGCAGATAAATTAATCAACCATCCGAAATTTTTATTGGCTCGTGATCTGTATGCGCACAAACCGCATATTTCATTGGTGCGCGGGTTTGTAAAAAATGAAAACATCCGCAAAGTAACGGTGAAAGTGATTAACGAAACATCATTGGTCGAAAATTTGCCATTTGAATTTGAAAGAATCGATTTGCGAACGGTGAGGTCGCAACGTGTAATAAATAAGTTCGTGTAAAAAATATTCTAGATACTCAAACAGTCAAGGTTGTAAAATTGTGAGGTTTTCAATTTGAAATTTAAAATTTGTAATTTGAAATCAATTTTTAATATCTAAATTTGAAATACAAACGCGTTTTTCAAATTAATTTATTACGATATTTCAAATTGATTAAAAATTTCAAATTAAAAATTATTTGGCTGGTTGATTATTGGTAGTTCGATTTAGCACTAGTGGTCATAACATTCAGAACATACTAATCTAACCCCATGGACTCCCAATCAATTCTCTCAATGTCAGCTCTCGTTGTCGGTGTCGTCGCGATGGTTTTTTTTGTCTTTGTTTTTCTGCAACACCGTAAAACGGAAAAACGGCTTCACGCTTTTATGTCCGGAAAAGACGGCAAAGACTTGGAGAATGTCTTAATCGAACACGGAGAATCGTTGACTAAAATCAGCGCGAACCTTGATGAACTGTTAAAAGCCTCGGAGTATCTGCATCACGCTATACAAAACTCATTACGTAAAGTCGCTTTTGAACGCTATAATCCATATCCGGGCGTAGGTGGAAACCAAAGCTTTACACTTGTGCTTTTAGACGCATTCAACTCCGGTGTAGTTGTAACCTCCTTACATAATCGCGAGGCGACCCGTGTTTACGCTAAGGCAATTAAAACTGGCAATGCCTTGCAAAATCTTTCGGAAGAAGAGGCACGCGTTTTGAAGAATGCGACGATGATGAAAGGCGCGTAAGTGGCACCTTATTTATTTTCTTCTTGTAGTTTTTTCAGTAATTCTTGAAACAATTTCAGATATTCCGGCAGTTTTGTGAATAGCTCATCCGCAAGGGACTCTTTGTAGATATGCGCCACATCGTTGCGGTCGTCGCAAATTTTCAACCACTTGTCCTCGTATTTTATTAGTCCCTGGTTATATGCTTCTCGATAGCAAGCTTTTGGTGACGCGCAGCGGACCTTTAATTTATCCTCGCAATACCATTTTACCGTTTTCCACGACAACTCTGTGGCAATTACGAAACGCAATATCGCTGAATCACGGACCATGGAATTTTTTGGTTCCGCAAGCGCCTCTTCAAGGCGTGTTACCGCCGTCGCTAATTGTTTCAAAATTTCTTCAGGCATAAGCCTATTCTATCGGTTCAATCGTCTGTTTGGCAATGCGATAAAAATCTTCGGAAACCGTTTTGAAGTCAACAAAGTCAATTTTGTATAAAATGGGCAAGTTTTCGATATCTTCTTCGATTTTGCTTCTGGTTAGAGAGGGGATTGGTTCTTTTCCTTCGATCCCAATATCAATATCAGAATGTTCGTCTCCACGTCCGGAAACGCGCGAGCCGAAGAAAAAGAGCTGGTATTGCGTTAAATCCAGTCTTTTGCCCACAATTCGCTTGATTTCGCCTTTCAAATGCTCGACTTGCTCGTGTTCTAGACGCATATACAGGAATGCTACTGGAATTGGGACGTCAAGGCTAGTACTGAAAAACGCCATGATAAACAGGCAATTTGGTCATTTAGAAATTGTTTTTTTTGGGATTTGGGGCTTGGTCATTGGGATTTAAATGGTATCAGTATTAGAGGGTGGCTTAAATGAAGGTTTTTAGCTTGCTTTTATAGTGGTTTTAGCATAACCTGCATATGTTATGGGCATTAAGATCCAAGATTTACAGCAGGAATTGAATTTAAGCGACTCGGAATTGAGTCGTTATATGGGTTTGGCGGGCGTGCGTATTGATGAGGGCGTAAAACGTTTACAGGACAAAGATGCTTACCGGATTAAGGGATTAGTGCGCGACAGCAGGCGTCGCGAAGTAAAAAAGAAAGAACTTGTCCGTTTGCCGTCGATTGTCTCGGTACGTGATTTTGCGTTGAAAATTGAGCTGCCGGTCACCGAAATTATCAAGCAACTTTTGAAAAACGGGGTAGCTGCGACAGTGAATGAAGATTTGGACTATGAGACCGCTGCCATCATCGCGCAAGATTTGGGCTATCAAACCGAAGAAAACGTGACGGAATTGGAACAAGATGTTTTGACGCCGGAAAAACTGGCGGAAATTTTGACAAAGGAAGATGTGGAACATCAAGTTTCTCGTCCACCGGTGGTAACGATCATGGGTCACGTTGATCACGGAAAAACTACCTTATTGGATACGATTCGAGAAGCAAATGTGGCAGCCGGTGAGGCGGGAGGAATTACACAAAAGATTAGCAGTTATCAGGCCAAGAAAAAAGGGAAGCTCATTACGTTTATTGATACGCCTGGTCACGAAGCGTTTGAATTTATGCGCAAGCGTGGGGCCTCATTGGCGGATGTGGCGATTTTGGTTGTCGCGGCGGATGATGGTATTAAAGAACAAACCAAAGAAGCCATTCGTCATGCCAAAGCCGTCGATGTGCCGATTATTGTGGCGATTACAAAAATGGATAAACCGGGCGCGGACGCGGAAAAAGTAAAGCGCCAATTGTCGGAACTGGAATTAGTGCCGGAAGAGTATGGAGGAAAGACACCGGTTGTGCCGGTTTCTGCCGTAAAGGGAACTGGATTAGACGACTTGTTAGACACAATTCTATTGGTAGCGGAAATTAATGAACCGAAGGCTATTGTAAATCGTGCCGCGCTTGCCACCGTTATCGAGTCACGGCGTGATTCATCGGTTGGTGTGCTGACGACGGTTTTGATTCATGCAGGGACGTTGCATATGGGCGATAACATTGTGGTTGGTAAAACGGCCGGTAAAGTGCGCCGTATCATTAGTTATGACGGGCGTTCGTTAAAAGAAGCCTTACCTTCAATGCCGGTCACAATTGTTGGTATTCAAGATTTGCCGGATGCGGGTGATATTTTGCAGGCCGTGGAAGAACAAGCCGAGGCGCGGGAAAAGGCGGCACGGGTGCGTACCGTAAAACAGATTACACGTCAATCCGTTTCAACTCCTATTGTCAAAAAGCCGGTTGAGTCAAGATATTCTGGAAATCGTAATGAACAGCCAAAGGAAGAACCGAAAGATTTGGTGAAAAAACTCAATATCGTTTTGAAAGCAGACACGCAAGGTTCGTTGGAAGCCATTAAGCAGACGGTACAGGCGATGGGGAATGACGAAGTAAAGACACAAATTTTGTCAGCCAATGTCGGTAATATTACTGAAAACGACATTATGACGGCCGAACCGGCTAAGGCAATTATTTTTGGGTTTAACGTGAATACCGCTACCGCGGCCGTTAGAATGGCCGATAATGGCAAAGTCACGATTAAGTCGTTTAAGATTATTTATGAACTGGCCGAAGAGGTGCGACAACGTTTGGAAGATTTGTTGCCACCAATTATTGTGCGTGAAGATCTTGGAAAGGTTGCTGTTGTAAAGGTGTTTTTCTCGGTCAGGGGCCGTCAAATTGTCGGTGGGCGCGTAGTGAACGGTATCGCCAAAAAGAAAGAATTGGTGCAAATTATGCGTGGCGACTTGCTTATCGCGACCGGGAAAATTACGGAACTCCAGCAAAATAAAAATGAGGCCGAAACAGTGAAGGCCGGTCAAGAATGTGGTATTACATTTGAGGGAAATGGTAAGGCCAAGGAAGGCGATTCTCTAATGGTTTATCATGAGGAAGTGCAGAAGCGGAAGCTGGGTAGTGGACGGAATAAGGCGGATTGAAACGAATTATCAATTTTCAATGACCAATTATCAATTAATGATGAATTCTTAAATTATCAAACAACGACGTCGTAATTGATAATTGAGTCATTGATAATTAAATGGGAATTGATAATTGAAAATTTGATTGTCACTTGATTAGAATAATTTGGAGACTTAGATTAACCTAAGATTAGAATTAGCAATAACAAATCTGCCATATGCATCGCGAAGAACAACTTGAACACTACCTGCAAAAAACCGTGGCGGAATTTTTCTTGAAGAACATTGAATTTCCTTTAGAGACGTTAGTTACGGTAACAAAAGTGGAGTTATCAAAAGACCGACGGCATGGTCTCATTTGGGTTTCCGTTTTGCCGGATGCTATGGGGCCTGATTGCGCGAAAATTATTCGTCACAATTTATATTTTGTTCAGGGGGAAGTGAATCGTAAGGTGCAAACCCGTCCGATTCCGCGGTTGAGCGTGAAAATGGACGCAGGGCCGGCCTATTCTGAACATATTGAGGAACTTTTAAAGAAAATCGATGAATAACGAGATGGTTATGTTGCCCAAATTTCTTGCTTCATACAGTAAAGAAGTCGAGGGGATTAAGGATTTGGTGGCAAAGGCGCAAAATATTTTAATTACCACGCATGCCCGACCGGACAGTGACGCAGTTGGTTCAATTTTGGCATTGGCACTGGCCTTAACAAAAATTGGCAAAACGGTGACGACCAATACACCCGATCAGCCGGCAGACTTCTTAAAATTTCTGGTTGGTTTTGATAAAATTCAAATCGGGAAATTAGACGTTACAAAATTTGATCTGATCATTGCCGTTGATCATTCCGAATTGAAACGTACTGGTTTGGCGGATGAAATTAAGGCGAGCAACAAACCAATGATCGCGATTGATCATCATATTACTTCAGACAGATACGGAACCGTTGCTTTGGTTATTTCTGACGCGGCGGCAACATGTGAAATTATTGCAGAAATTATTCCGGCACTAGGAATCAGTTTGGATGCGGAAATTGCCACAGCGCTACTTTCGGGAATAGTCGGCGATACCGGTTCATTCCAGCACGCTAATGTCAGTGCGCATGTGATGCAGACTTCCTCAAAATTAATGGAACAAGGCGCCAATTTGCGGGCGATTATGCGTTCGATGTACGGAGGTCGCTCTCTTTCAGCTTTACGGATCACTGGACGCGCCCTGGAACGAGTTCAAGCCAATCCAAAGACTGGCGCAGTGATTTCTGTTATCACGCACCAGGACTTGGAAGAATGTGGTGCAACGATGGATGATTTGGCCGGTGTTGTAAATTTATTGAACTCAATTCCCGAAACAAGCTTTTCCTTTCTCCTTACCGAATATGAAAAGGGTAAGCTAAAAGGCAGTTTAAGAAGTGAGCCCGAAAAAGAAGTGGACGTTTCACAAATCGCCAAAATGTTCGGCGGTGGTGGACACAAATTAGCCTCCGGTTTTGAAGTGGTGGGAACATTGGTAAAAGACGAAACCGGCTGGCGGATCGTTTGATGAGGGTGGTGTAGATTAGGTAAACGATTCCTCCCTTTATTCAAAGGTTGCACACGCATCGGCGGTGTTACCCTGATGGGTTAAAGGCGAGGAGGGATTTAGATTTGTATATTGTATTTGGTATATAGTATATGGATGTGAGGAGTTCACGTGTATCACAAAATTTGTGTGGATATAATGTACAAACAACGTCGTGGTAAACTCCCGAAAATTGCGGTAATCTAGTTAATAATGCTCGAAAAAATCCTTAGTTTTTTGCAGGGGGGAATTTTACAACCGTTGTCGTTTACGACATACGGCATGGGGGCACGCGTTTCGGCGATTATTGATATATTGTTGGTGACAATTTTATTAACAGTCTTGTTTCGGTTTATGCGTCGCACACGCGCGACAAATATCTTAATCGGTTTTGTTTTTGTGGGCTTAGGAATAATCGTGGCACGACTTTTGAATCTCACGACGATGAATCTGGTTCTCACGGTTTTCTTTGTCTTATTGCTATTTGCCATTCCGTTTTTGTTTCAACCGGAATTGCGGCGTGGCCTTGAGCGCTTGGGTCGCAAGGGGCCATTTTGGCGCACGAATTCTAAAACCTTGGATGATGAAACTATTCGTGTGTTGGCCGAGGCAGTCGAGGAATTACAGGGTCGCAAGCATGGCGCGTTGATTGTCTTGGAAAAACAAACCGGTCTTTCGGAATTTATCGATAACGGTGTAACGGTTGACGCAAAAATTGGGACGGAGCTTTTAACAACTATCTTTTTTCCTGGCTCGGCTTTACATGATGGGGCGGTGATTATCCGCGCCGGTTTTATTACTGCGGCGGCGTGTACTTTACCGCTCTCAGAAAATGAAATAGCAAAACGTATGGGGACGCGTCACCGCGCGGGACTAGGGATCAGTGAAAACAGTGACGCGGTAGCAATTGTCGTATCAGAAGAAAGAGGAACAATTTCGGTGGCGGTAGACGGTAAAATGTATAAAGTCGCGTCGGCGCACGATTTGAATAATTTGTTGCGTAAATTAGGTTAATTTTTCAAATAAAATCCATGTATATTCTCGTTTTCGGAGACGTTGTCGGTAAAGGTGGCAGAGAAGCCACCAAACAATTTATTACAAAATTCCGGAAAGAAAATCCGGTGGATTTTATTATTATCAACGGGGAAAATTTGGCACACGGTAAAGGCATAACTGGCGAAACATTTCGTGAGATGACTGACGCGGGCGTAAAGGTGTTTACTAGTGGTAATCATGTCTGGGACATTAAACAAGCATTTGAATTATTGCAAAAGGAAAGTAACTTGTTGCGACCGGCCAACTTTATGCCGACCTTGCCGGGTAAAGGAAGTGTGGTTGCGGAAATCGGTATGGTTTCTATCGCGGTGTTAAATATAAATGGGCGCGTTTTTTTCAACGAAGATTACGATGATCCATTCCGCGCGGTGGATCAGTGGTTAGCGACCTTGCCACGTGTAAAACCGTTAATTACACTTGTGGATTTCCATGGTGAAGCAACGTCTGAAAAAAGAGCGATGGGTTTTTATCTCGATGGAAAAGTGAGTGCGATGTGGGGAACGCACACACACGTACCAACGGCTGATGAGCAAATATTAATGGGCGGGACCGCCTATATTTCAGACGTTGGGATGACCGGCGCTTTGAATTCTACATTAGGTGTTCGAAATGGTGCTGTGTTAGAGCGTTTTAAAAACCAAATAAAAGTTCCATTGGATGTTGTGGAAGAAAAACCATGGGAAGTAAATGCGGTGTACTTAGATATAGATGAATCTTCAGGTAAAGCACGGAGTATAAAAAGAGTGCGGGAAATAATAACTGATTGAATGACGATTTATGATTAATGAATGATGAGAGTACCACGTTACGCGTTTCATAAATCATCTATCATAATTCACGGTTGTTGCAGGGCGGAAAGGTTTGAGTATAATGAAATCAAACATATGAATCGCGACCAATTAGTAGAGAAAATTTCAAGAGGATTAGATTATCCGCGCACGGACGTGGAAAGGATCATTTTGAGCGCGCTCGATACGATCACGGAACAGCTCAAGGCGGGAGAGACAGTTAATTTGGCCGGTTTTGGACAGTTCTACACCAACATCCGCACAGCCCGCGCCGGCGTCAATCCACGCAATCCGCAAGAGCGGATTCAGGTGCCAGCCGTGAAGGTGCCGAAGTTCCGCCCAGGGAAGCACCTGAAGGATAACGTTCGAGCATAGCCGGGTTTGACAGTGTCGGTTTTGGATGTTTTAATTCATTCCGGTCTAGAGATGAATGATGATTTATGATTGACGAATAATGAACTCGGACGGTACGTTTCATCATTCATATATCATTATTCATAAATCAAGTGGTCATTTCGGGGCGTAGTATACCGGTAGTACGTCTGCTTTGGGAGCAGATAGACTGAGTTCGATTCTCAGCGCCCCGACTTAAGACATATAAAAAATAGGCCCATGGGCCTATTTTTTATATGTCCTCAAGCGAGGTAAAGCTAGAGAATCGAAGGGTTACAAAAAACATAAACTGCTTTATGTTTTTTGTAACCCAGACTTTTTCATACTCAAATTGGCCTCGAGCGAAGCGAGGCGGATTTGAGTATGAAAAAGGATTCCCAGCGCGGTCGTTAACTGCTTCATGTTTAAAAACACTGTGGCTTTGGGGGAGCGAAATTGCATCGAGGGGCAGATGCCCCGAGCGCAATTTCGCGGAGGAGAAGGATTCTCAGCGCCCCCCATCCCTTTACAATCGTCTAAAAATCGTCTATAATACGTCTATGGATAAGTCAATTTTTCAACCGCGCTATACTATCACTTCGCGGTTATTGGCGAATATTAAACGGATTGCACAATTGGTGGCAGAACTGAACCATAAGAATTTTTCTGAAGTCGTTCTTTTGGATTTTGAACGCAGAGCCAGAGAGGTGTCCGCGCATTCTTCAACAAGCATTGAGGGAAATCCGCTGCCCTTGACGGAGGTAAAAAAAATCATGAAAAACACGCCAGAACACATCAGAGACAGCGAGCGGGAGGTACTTAATTATAACCAAGCGCTGACACAACTTAACACATTAATTAAGAAAGGCGTCGGCGATTTTAATTTGGGGGTTATTGTGGATATTCAAAAAACAGTTACTGCCGGTTTAATTAACGAATTTCGATCGGGGAAAATTAGACAGGAGCCGGTATTTGTTAATAATCCGCAAACTCGTCAGCCGATATATTTTTCGCCGGATTATAAGGATGTACCCAAGCTCATCGAGAGCCTGTTACAATTTGTAAATTTAAATAAAAACAAATTGGACGCATTGATTGTTGCGGGAATTTTTCATAAGCAATTTGTTGTTATTCATCCTTTTGTTGACGGTAATGGTCGAACTGCACGATTGGCAACGAAAGTTTTGTTGGCCGGAATGGGGCTAAATACTTTTAATCTTTTCAGTTTTGAAAATTATTACAATCAAAACGTGACAAAGTATTTTCAAAATGTCGGCTTGGTTGGTAATTATTATGAGCTCAAAGATGCCGTCGATTTTACGGCATGGTTGGAGTATTTTAGCGACGGCATTATTGATGAACTTTTACGTGTTGGTAATGATCTTGCAAAATCAAACAATACGCCGGCGACGCAATTACAATCTTATCATTATGATGTGATAGATTTTGCGAAGACGAATGGATTTATTAAAGACAGCGATTATGCCCAAATAACAAAGCGGGCGAAACCGACACGGAACCTTGATTTTAGGAAACTAATCGAGCTGGGTATTATTGAAAAACAAGGAAAAGGAAGAGCAACGTATTACGTATTAAAAAATAAATAATGTCCGAGGAAGTACAAGATCAAGTTCCGAAACAAAATATTGTGGCACAGCCGGAACATATTTCGAGCCATAATTCTGAGCAAGAAAAAACACCAAATGAATCACGCAAAGAACGCATCGTGATTCTTGATCAAGAGTTAAGTCAATACGAAGGTCCCAAAAATGATCGTGAACTAGAAATAGCCACAGAAGAAACCCGTCAGCAGTTTGCCCACGCCAACGAAACCTTTGATCTAACAAATGAAACAAAACAACAATTGGGTGACAAAATGAATGGTGAAATTGCGCGAGCCAGAGAGAGGATGGTTAAATATCAAGAGATTCTACAGGAAGATCGGGTAATAAAGGCGCAAGAATTAATAAGCGCGATTGGTGGGGAGGTTAATTTGGGAATAGAGCCGTATAAACAATTTAATCCTAATAAACAGGAGCGTTTTCTTATACAGAAAGGGCAATTTCAGGAGACAGATGTTGTGTTTAAGGTCGGCGAGAAAGTTGATATAAAAACAATTCAAAATGAATCAAGAAATCTTCGCATCATTGAGCAGGCCCCTGTCGAGACCGGGAATAAACTCGATGTTAATTTTGTAAGGCAGATTGGTGATGTTTTCGAAGATGATAAGATGTGCGGATTGGCAACCGAGCATATTCAGGACGATTCCGAATTAAAACCTAATCTTTCCGCTGAACAAAAAACCGTGGTTATTGGAAAAACAATCGATAATCTTCATCGTCTTGTTGTAACAGATGAAGCACTCAAAAGTGGTTTGTCGTTCCACGATGGAGAAAAGATTGTTAATGATGCGCAATATTTTCTTGAGACTTTGTCTCGCGAGGGTATAATCGACGCGGAAAATGGTAAATTACTTCAAGACGAATTTCGTAGCGCATTTTCTTCTCTTATGGCGGAAAGACCGGTTTTTGCACACGGAGACGCGCACGGTGACAATATTATTGTCAAAAGGTCGGGTGATGACGAGTTGAGTATTTTTTTGTTGGATTTCGAGGGACTGCGAATTTCAAATCAATACCACGATTGGTCGGAAATTTTAAATAAATCGGTTTTCTTAAAACATCTTCAAGTAAACCGTCCGGAATTATTTGAACCAATCAAAGGAAATGTGGAAAATATGTGGTTAGATGACTCTGTAGTATTTGATGAACAACAGATTATAGACAAAGTTACAGAAGGCGACCCTGATAAAGCAAGAAATTTTCGGTTGACACGGACTTATGATATGTTGACGCGAATTATGAATGATAGGAATTCGGAGAACCCACTCGCGCAAGAGAGGACAAGGTTATATTTGGAATATATACAAAAAGAAGTAAAATAATTAACACTATTTCATGCAAAATCGTGACCAATTTGAAAGAGCCGTAAAAGCGAAACTGGAGCCTAATATCTTCAATCACTCCTTGGCAGTGGAGGCCTGTATGGGCGCAATTTATGACTATTGTAAGGAAAATAATCTTTTGGGCGCCGGTGATGAAATACGCGAAGAATGGCAACTGGCTGGCTTGATTCATGATATTGATTACGCAGGGGAAACCAAGAGTGAACACCCCAATAAAACTCGGGAAGTGTTGGCAAAATATGGTATTGAGATTTCGGATACGGTGGACACGATTGTGAAGGCGCACGCGCCCAGTTTGACTGGTGTACAGCCAAAAACAAAGGCGCAGTGGGCAGTATTTTGCGTCGATAGCCTAACTGGTTTGATTACCGCTGTTGCGTATGTGTATCCGTCAAAAAAACTCGCAGACGTAAAGACATCATCAGTATTAAAAAGATTTTTGAAAGAACCAAAATTTGCCGCCGGAACAAGGCGTGATGAAGTTGCGCAGTGCGTAAATCCTAATGGTCTAAATATTTCGATTGAAAAGTTTGTTGAGATTAATTTGGTAGCAATGCAGAAGATCGCTGGAGAGATTGGTCTATAGGAGTGATATGATTTTATAGTTATGAACATAATGCTTAAGGTTCCTGCATTTGTTTGGCTGTTGGTTTTGACTTTGTTTTGTGCTTTTGGTGAATATCTTTCTAAAAAGTGGGGAATGAACCCCGGTTGGACGTTTGCATTTCTTGTTTCAGGTGTTTACGCGATTGGGGCGATGTTCTGGTTGCCGGCTTTGTTACATAAAAATCAGTTGGCCGTGATGGGGACGATTTGGGCACTTATGATCGCCATTTTAACTGTTGCAATCGGTTTACTAGTTTTTCATGAGTCGTTATCAATAGTTCAAACAATAGGGATTTTGCTGGCACTCGTTTCATTGGGGTTACTCTGGATGTGAAGCTGGAGACGGGAGACGAGAAACTGGAAACTAGAGACAAAAAACTGGATCTCGATACGATGACTGAAACGTTAAAATTTGTTATTATATGGGTATGGATAACAACGCACTATTAAAAGCAATTGGGATTGGGATTGGGGTTTTCGTGGTAATGATGTTAATTTTTTGGGGTATCGCAAAATATTCCGGAATGGAAATTTTAAATTTCCCGACAAGAACTCCGGCAGTTCAAGTAACAGCACAACCAACAACTCCGCCATTTTTGCAGTAAATAAAACAGCTCACAGGACGTGAGGTTGTTTTTTGTACATTTGGATTGTTTTGCTTCGCTTCGCAAAACCATTCAATGAGAGCGGGCCGCCCAGCCTGAAGGCTGGAGCGAGCCTCGCTCAAAAATACTTGGTATTTTTGAGCGGGTAGCGGGAGTCGGACCCGCGTCTTCAGGTTGGAAACCTGACATAATGCCGTTATACTACACCCGCATTTCTTGCTTCAGATTGCCAAAAAAAAGCGGTTAGGTCAACCTGCGAGAACCTGTCCTAGCGGTATTTCAGTGCCCAGTATATTATGAGGTTATGACATGGGATTACGATAAAAATGAATACGAAAAACAAGCCACAGCTGATCCTGTTTGGCACTTGGAACGGTTGATAAATTATGGTTTGAATGGTGAAAAAATTAATCGGGAACTGCTTAAAAAACATTTGCCCGAATTAAAAATTCCGCAAAATCGCCGCGATTTTTTGGAGTTATTGCTATGGAACAAGAAATTTTAACAAATCTTCAAAAAAAAGTTATTAATATGGTCGTCGACGAACCAAATTTGGGTAGTTTTTACTTGTCCGGTGGGACTGCCTTAGCGGCTTGTTACTTACGGCATCGCTATTCCGATGATCTGGATTTCTTTTCTTTTGATGATCCGGACAGTATATTTTTGCACTCATTCGCAGAAAAAATTAAAGCCACTATTGTGGCGGATGAAATTCGGTACGAAAAAAAGTATGACAGATATTTGTTTTATTTTTTGATCGGTAAGGACGAATTGAAAATTGAATTTACGAAGTACCCGTTTACGCGCCTTGAGGAAAATAAACTTTGGAATGGTATTAAGGTTGATAGCAAGCGGGATGTTGCCGCCAATAAATTAATGGCCCTGCTTGACCGTTTCGACCCGAAGGATTTTGTGGATCTATATTACTTGTTGCAAGATTATTCGTTGGATCAAATTAAACAGGACGCGCAAACAAAATTTGGCGTCAAGATTGATGATTTGTTTTTGGGCGGGGAACTGGCGAAAGTGAAAAGAATTGAAGCGTTGCCCAAAATGATTAAGCCATTGGCAATTGAGGACTTAAAAAACTTCTTTACCGAGAAAGCGAAGGATTTGAATACGGGAGTTTTGGAATAAAAAAACCGCGCAGTGTGAACCGGGCGGGTGAAAAGAACTAAACTCGGACATTACTGTTTATCGCAACTTCGTCGTTGGAACGAATATTG